>JAAZIX010000155.1 GCA_012800655.1 Clostridiaceae bacterium
ACCCGACGCAGAGCGACCCGAGCGTAACCTACCCGAGCGAAACCTACCCAAGCGTAACCTACCCGAGCGAGACCTACCCGAGCGAGACCTACCCGAGCGAGACCTACCCGACACAGACAGACCCGAGCGAGACCTACCCGACACAGACAGACCCGAGCGAGACCTACCCGACGCAGAGCGATCCAACACAGACAGACCCGAGCGGAACCGACCCAACCCAGACCGATCCGACCGACTCTTCCGGAATCAAAATGATTCAACAGCCGCTGGCCTGGACCAAAGGTTCAAACGAGTCCGCCGCCTTCACCTCAAACGCCGAGTCCGCGGACTTCCTCTATGTCAAGGTTGACGGAGAAGTGGTGGATGAATCCAACTACGAAGTTGAAGAAGGCTCGACGGTTGTTACCTTCCTGTCCACATTCCTTGAGACTCTTTCGGTGGGCAAACACCCGGTGGAAATTGTGTCCAAATCGGGGACTGCTTATGGCACGATTGAAATCAAGGCGCAATCCACGCAGGAAACAACTCAAGACTCCGGACAAGAAACACAGCCGGATGATACGACACCGACGACGGGCGAGAGCAGCGCGCAATACCTGTGGCTAGCGGTGACGCTCTTAGTCGCGGGTATATTAACCATCTCGGGCCCCAGGAAAAGACTAGTGCGGCGAAGAGATTAGACACAGCCGACAGCTGAGCAAAATAATTGCTAAAGGGGAGCCGAAACTGATTGGGCTCCCCTTTTTATAATTTAGAGAAGCAAATCGCGTCAACCGAATGCGACCAAAAGCGACCGAATGCGACCGGGTGTATTGTGCGAACGGCTCCGTGACCGTAAGATGAAATCGAATTTAAGGAGGCGGGCGATTGCTCGTTCAATGAGGTGTATCGAAGCAGTGACTTTAAAAACACGTTACACGTTAACAGAACAAACAAGGAGGTTTAGAAGATGAAGAAAGATACGAAGAAAAGGATATTGGTATGGCTACTCATGCTTTCGTTGTTATTACCCCTGCCGGGCATGACGAATGTGGCACATGCGGAGCCGACACCGACACCGCCATCTCCACCGAGTCTTACGGAGGTAATACCCGATTCAGGGCAATCGAATCACCTTATTATGTGGTGTAGCGGTTGGGGACCCGAAGGGTGGGGTCACATGTGGAGGCTGTCAACTAGCCCTGATATGATGAGTCCCATATGGGATGACTTTACTGATGAGTACGTAAATAGCGTAGAGTTTTCAGAGTCTCTCCTCAACTTGATAGAAGGGATGATGGTATATCTGGCAGCCAGGTATTTTCACGGTTCAAGTTCGGATATAGTAAGCGGATGGTCGAACATCTACTCCGTGGAAATAGACGACAACGGGGCTATCACGAACGTCGAGTTATACGATGATTCGCCGCCGCCACCGGGGGACTGTCTGGATAGCCCCAACGGAGAACACGAATGGGAGACAGAAGTTACCAAAGAGCCCACTTGTACCGAGACGGGCGTAAAGAGCACACGTTGCAAACATTGTGGAAAGCAGAATCAAGAAGAAATCCCCGCCCTTGGTCACCAGTGGGAGAGGAAGGTCAAGGAAGAGGCAAGCTGCACGGAACCCGGGGTAGCAAGCATGGTGTGTAAGAGATGTGGGCTAGAAAAATCGGGCTCGGAGGAGACGATAGATCCCCTTGGTCACCAGTGGGAAAGGAAGGTCAAGGAAGAAGCAACCTGCACGGAACCCGGGGTAGCAAGCATGGTGTGTAAGAGATGCGGTCAGGAAAAGCCCGGCTCGGAAGAGATGATAGACCCTCTGGGACACAATTGGGTGACCGTTCCCGCCAAGATGCCTACCGCAACGGAATTCGGGCAGACCGAGGGTGTACGCTGTGATATGTGCGAAACCTGGCTTGTAACGCCGCAGCAGCTCCCCAAGCTGGGCAGCGAGGGAAGTGAACATGAACTGACTGTAGAGCCGTCGGTATGGACCCAAGGTTCAAATGTGTCCGTCAATTTCACTCCGGATACCGGTTTTGCAGATTTTTCACACGTCACCGTAGACGACGAAATCGTAGATGAATCCAACTATGACACGAGAGAAGGCTCGACGACTATTGCCTTCCGACCCGCTTTCCTTGAGACTATGCCTGTGGGCACGCACACGGTGAAAATGGTTTCACCATCAGGCACTGCCCGGGGTGCGCTCGAAATCAAGGCATCCGCTACTCAGGACACTGCGAAAGAGACACAGCCGGGCGATACTGTGCCGGTAACGGGAGAGGACAGAGGAAATTACCCATGGCCAGCACTGACGCTACTAGCCGCGGGAGGAATACTGTTACTGCTTCGCAAGAGGAGATTGTCGAGACAAAAGAGTTAGGCAAGGCGGACTGCATCTGGGGCGAACGCTAAGCGAAAGCAAATTACGAAGGGGAGCTGAACACTGATTCGGCTCCCCTTTTCAGGTGCGCCGGGCATGGCGGCATAAAGAGCAGTAGGTTATAATGGAACAAGAATTATTACACTTCAGTGAATTTGTCGGGAGTACAATGCTTGTGGCATTGCAGGAAAGATAAGAAATAGACCGCCTGCCGAACGGCAGTGACAGAAAGATAATACCGGGGAAGTTGGATTTATGTGGTTCTTGGGCATTCTTTTGATAGTTTTGGGAGCTGTAAATACGTTCGCTCCTCATGCGGGGTGGTATCTGAGCTACGGTTGGAGGTTCAAAGATGCGGAACCTTCGGATTTGGCCTTATCTGTAGGGCGTGTAGGCGGTATAATTGGTATCGTTATAGGGATAGCCTGTTTGATTGTATAAGTGCTTAAGAGGGATTACCGCATGATTTTCGCAAACGGATCTATTGTTTTAGAGGATTGTATTTTAGAAGACGGCAGTGTGTCCGTCACCGATGATCGTATTACGGCTGTATCCGCCGAGCGTCCGGACGGCACTGATATTTATGATTTACAGGGAATGTACCTCATACCCGGCTTTGTCGACATCCACTGCCATGCGGGCGGAAACCAATGGTTTTTTGAAGACCCGGCTTGGGCCGCACGCAGTCATCTCGAAGCCGGCACAACGTCGGTTTTCGCATCGTTGTGGCACAATGCCGGATTTGATTCTTTTGAAAAGGCTATTGAGAAGATCGTTAGGGCAGCCGATGAGCCCGACAGCAACATCAGGGGTATACATATGGAAGGCCCGTATGTCGACTCCACACTGGGGGCAGACAGCAAATATGCCCGTTCGATCAACGAAGATGAGTATAAGTCCATGATTCATGCGGCCAAAGGGATGATTCGGGTCTGGACACTGGATCCCTGTCTGGATGGAGCACGCGAGTTTGCCCGTTATGCCCAGAAGAATAACATTGTTCTGGCCGTTTGCTATTCGAAAGCCGGCCCGGAATTGCTGAGAACGTATTTGCCGTACGGTCTGAGAATCGGTAGCCATATTTTCTGCGGAACAGGCGCTCCGCAGACCAGATTCGGCGGCACGGTCGAACCGGGCTCCGATTTTTTTGTTCTGGGAGAGAATTCCATGACCGCCGAGTTGATCGCCGATTCCGCGGGCGCCCACGTTCGCCCCTTCCTGTTGGATTTTGTTTATCGGCTGAAAGGCGCGGATCGGATCGCGCTGGTTTCGGACTGTTGTGCCGGCGGCGACACGCTGGATTCGGACGTCAACATCATTGGTGGAGCTTTGTACGGTAGCCGTCTGACACTCGCCACCGCTTTCCGCAACATGCGCGAGGCGACTCAAGCCGATCTGATCGATCTGTGCAAGATGGCCAGTACCACCCCGGCCCGTGTCGCCGGGCTGACGGATTGCGGTTCCATCCGTCCGGGAAAGCGGGCGGATCTGCTTGTGATGGACAGTCATTACCGGGTTCGGGCTGTCTTCCTGGGCGGTCGTCGGATCATTTAAACGAGAGGTTGGAGTGCCGTTTGCGCCGCTTGCCGATAATCCGGTTCGGCGTGTGGCACATGTGCCTCACACTATACCGTGAAGGAGCTTAACATGGGAACTTCGCGCTTGGATGAAATATTTATAACACAACGTCTGAAAAACAAACTCGCCAAGATCGGCAATTATCCGATTACAACAGTGATTGCGCCCATGGGATACGGAAAAACCACCGCCATTAAATGGTGGTCGACCCGCAGAACGAAAAGAAACGAATCGGCCTTCTTCTTTAGGCAGATGGTAATGACGGATTCCGTTACGGATTTTTGGACCGGTTTTTGCCGGGCGTTCAGGAAACTGCCTAACCTTTATGAACAATTAAAAACACTTTCTTATCCGAGAGATGTGCAGACACTTTCCTTATGCGCGGAGATTTTAGACGCCGCTTTAGCGGATCATGAAGGAGACATTTATTTTATTCTGGACGATCTCCACATTTTGCCCTCAAATGTGGTAACGCCGCTGGTATCCTTTTTTGCTAATAATCTGCCGAACAATATTCACATCATACTTATGTCGCGAAATCAGATTTTCAACGACGAGGAAAAAATGCGGCTCGGGAATCTGCTGCTGGAAATCTCCGCTTATGATTTGAGCTTAAACGCGGAAGAACTGTACGAATATGCCGGGCTGTGCGAACTGAAGGCTTCACCGCGAGAGTTAGATGCGCTTGCTGTTACGAGCGAAGGTTGGTTTTCCATAATATATCTGAACTTCAAAGCGTATGAGAAAAACGAGCGATGGCTCTCCGCATCCACCGATATTTACAGCTTAATCAGTGAAGTTCTATTGGATCCTCTGAGCGAAGAGGAAAGAGAGTTTTTAATTTTGATGGGCATAAATAACGAGTTCACCAAAGAGCAGGCCGCCTATTTGTGGGCGGGTAGCGTTGGCGACAGTGAGGAACTCCTGAATTCTCTCTCCAAAAACAATGCCTTTATCACAAAAACGGATAACCTGTACCATTACCATCACATGCTTCAGCAGTGCACGCAGTACCATTTCTCGCAAAAGTCCCCGGAATATCGGCAAAAGATCTACACGCGCTTGGGCGATTGGCACATGGAGCAGGAGGACTATCTCCCCGCCTATTTTGCCTACGCAAAGGCGGAGAACTACGAAAAGATTTTATCTTGCATCGAGAGGGACAGAGTTCTGAGCTTAAATTTCGAACATAAACAGGACTTTTTCTCGTGGTTAGATAACTGCCCGGAAGAAACTCTCTTGCAATACCCCAGTGCTCTGACAATATGTATGTTGACGATGTTCGCTTTCAATAATATTGAAGAGTTATATCGTCTGAAAGCCCTTCTCTTGAAATCACTCGAAATAAACGACACGCTTTCGGATGAGGAAAAGAATAATCTGTTGGGCGATGCGGAGATTTCCGAGAGTTTTACCGCCTTTAATAACATTTCCGCAATGAGCGAATATCACAGGAGAGCCTGTTCCCTGCTCAGCAGGCCCACATACAGCGTAGATCCCAATGACTCGTGGATCTTCGGATCTCCCTCCGTTTTTATGCTGTACCACAGAGCGGCGGGTTTCGCGGATACCGAGAATAATGAAATGAAGGACTGCATGCCGTACTATTATCAGGTGACGGAGGGGCACGGAAACGGTTCCGAATACGTATTTGCCGCAGAACTCTATTATGAGCGCGGAGAAATTATCAATGCCGATATCACAAACAGGATGGGCATGTCGGCGGCAAAAAGAAAAAACCAGTTCAGCATTATGCTGGCGAGTGAATTTTTGAATGCGCGGCTGAATCTCTTGCGTGGAGAACACGACAAAATCAGAGAGAGTTTGCAGAATTTCAGAGAACTATTCCTTAACGAAAAACAGTATGCCTTGTTAAACACCGTGGATATTTGTCAGATGTTTGTCGCTTCAATGCTGAACCGCCCGCAGGAGGTTCCCGAGTGGTTGGCGGAAGGGAGGCTCTCCGAAACTCTCGTAACATTTCCGGCCATGCCCATGCTCCATACCTATTACAATCAGCTGCTTCTGGCCAGGGAGGAGTACACGGCCCTTATTGCCAGGAAAGAAGAGTGCCAAAATTTATATGGAATTTTTAGCAATATACTGTGTAGCATTTGGTTGCGTATTCAGCTCGCCGCCGCCTTCGAAAAAATAGACAGAGCGGACGATTCTCTTGCCGAACTTAAAGTCGCGTTGGAGTTGGCCATGCCGGACAACATTCTCATGCCCTTTGCCGAAAACGAAGTCTATATTTTGCAACGGCTCTCGGAACTGAAAAAAGAAAGAGAGTATACGGAATATATCGATAAAATATTTGAGCTCGCGGACACCGTGCGGGCAGGCAGGGAAAAAATTCTTGGCGAACATCCGGAAAAGCGTACGGATTACGGGCTTTCGGAAAGAGAGCTTGAAATCGCAATGCTGGCCGCCGAGCGAATGACTTCGGAAGAGATAGCAAAAAAGCTGCATATTTCCGCCGGAACCGTGCGAAATCATCTTTCGCGTGTTTTTGATAAGATGGGGCTTTCCGGCACGCAGAAGAACAAAAGGCTGGAACTTGAAAAATTGTTCAAAGGGCGGCAAGCGCGCCACTGAAACGTTTAAAATCCGCAAAAAAATAAAAAATAGTGACAAATGGTCACACTACAAAAAAAAAGTTACCGACTAGAATGGTAACAAAGGGGCGAAGTATGCTGTTAGGAGGGGTAAAAATGAAAGAAAAGCCGATTTTAGAAGTAAAAGCACTGGAAGACGGTGTTTTGTCGGTGAGTTTCGGTAGCGGCAATTCGGTCACCCCCTGTCGCCAAAAAAATAAATGCCGCTGAAGTAATGTTCGTAGCCACATAAATAAATGCCGCTAAGAGCAAAGGATCTTGTTGTCCATTGCAGAGATATCCTAACCTGAAAAGGCGGTAATTATCA
>JAAZIX010000156.1 GCA_012800655.1 Clostridiaceae bacterium
GATGGTCGACGTGGTGATGGCGTTGCCGGAAGGCGCGCGGATTCGACTCATGGCGCCGATGGCGCGGCAGAAGCGCGGCACGTTCAAGCGACAGTTCGAGGATTGGCGGCGCAAGGGCTTTCAGAGAGTGCGGGTCGACGGCGCGGACGCCCTGCTGAGCGACTTGGACAGTGAGATTGAGAGCGAGCGGGAGGTTTTCGAACTGGACCGCAATCTGCGCCATGACATAGAGATAGTGGTTGACCGTCTGATTCTGCGTCCGAACATCGTCAGTCGCCTGGCCGATTCGATCGAAGCGACACTTGCACTGAGTGAAGGGCTGCTGCTTTTGGAGTGGCGGGAAACGGCGGACGGCGAGCTTCATGAGCAATTACTGAGCCAGAACTACGCCTGTCCCGACCACGGCAGTCCGGGCATTGAGCTGGAGCCGCGGCTGTTTTCGTTCAATAATCCGCTGGGCGCCTGTCCGGAATGCGCCGGGCTGGGCAGTAAGAGTTTTATCGATCCGGTTCTGGTGGTGACGGATCCGAATGTTTCCCTGAATGAAGGGGCGATCCGCACCGGCGGCTGGAATTTCGACGACCGCAGGAGTTGGGGTCGGGCGTATATCGAGGCGCTGTCCGAGCGGTATAAGTTCTCGCTGGATACGCCGTGGAAGGATCTGCCGCAGCGGATTCGGGAGATTATTTTGTACGGCAATGACGGCGAAGTTTTGACCATCGATACGACGAACAGCAAATACAATCACGGCGAGGATTATCGTTCCTCTTTTGAAGGTGTGGTGAACAGCCTCGAGCGGCGCTATCGCGAGTCGAGCTCCGAGGAGATGCGCGAATATTATGAGCAGTACATGACGACCAGGCTTTGCGAGCGTTGCCACGGCGCGCGCCTGAACGAGGCGGCGCTGGCGGTGACCGTGGGCGGGAAGAGCATTTCCGAATATACGGCGCTGTCGATTCGCAAAGGGCGTGATTTTATCGACGGATTGGACTTGCCGGCCGGCAAGGGAAGGATCGCTCAGCCGATCCTGCGCGAGGTGCGGGCGCGGTTGGACTTCCTGATCGAAGTCGGGCTGGATTATCTGACGCTGTCGCGCTCGGCGGGGACGCTGTCGGGCGGCGAGGCGCAGCGGATTCGTTTGGCCACCCAGATCGGCTCCGGCATGATGGGCGTCCTGTATATTCTCGATGAGCCTTCGATCGGCCTGCATCAGCGCGACAACGCCCGCCTGTTGGGCACGCTCATGCAGCTGCGCGACCTCGGCAATACGGTCATTGTCGTGGAGCACGACGAGGAGACGATTCGCAGCGCCGATATGATTATCGATATCGGTCCCGGCGCTGGCGTGAAAGGCGGCGAGATCGTGGCCCAGGGTACGGTGGACGATATTGTGCGTTCGGCCCGTTCCGTCACCGGGCAGTACCTGAGCGGGGCGCGGCGGATTCCCATTCCCGAGCGGCGGCGCAAGGGTAACGGCGCGGCGCTGGAGGTGCGCGGGGCGGCGCATAATAATTTGGCCGGAGCGGATATCGATTTCCCGCTGGGCACGTTTATCTGCGTGACCGGGGTCTCCGGCTCCGGCAAGAGTTCGCTGGTCAACGGCATTGTCTATCCGTACCTGATGACCGAGGTGAGTCGGGCTCGACGTCATCCCGGCGCGTTCGGGGAGATTCGCAACGCCGACAAAATCGACAAGGTCATCGCGATCGATCAGTCGCCGATCGGGCGCACGCCGCGTTCGAATCCGGCCACCTATACCGGTGTCTTTGACATCATTCGCCAGACCTTCGCCATGACCCCGGCGGCTCGGGCGCGCGGCTACAAGCCGGGGCGCTTCAGCTTTAACGTGCGCGGCGGACGTTGCGAGGCCTGTCGCGGCAACGGCGTCAACCGTATCGAAATGCACTTTTTGCCGGACGTCTACGTACCCTGCGACGTTTGCAAGGGAAAAAGGTATAATCGAGAAACGCTGGAAGTTACGTTCCAGGGCAAGAACATTGCCGAAGTGTTGGACATGACGATCGACGAGGCCGCCGAGTTCTTCGCCGATATACCGCGAATCACGCGCCTGCTGACAACTCTGCGGGAAGTCGGTCTCGGTTATATGAAGCTGGGGCAGCCCTCAACGCAGTTGTCCGGCGGCGAAGCGCAAAGGGTTAAATTGGCCAGTGAGCTCTCGCGCCGTTCGACGGGCAATACTTTCTATATACTGGATGAGCCGACGACCGGCCTGCACGCGGCGGATGTGCACAAGCTAGTGGATATCCTGCAGCGCTTTGCTGAGCAAGGCAATACAGTAGTCGTCATTGAACATAATCTGGACGTCATCAAGACCGCCGATTATATTATTGATTTGGGCCCGGGCGGCGGCGATCAGGGAGGACGCTTGGTCGCCGCGGGAACGCCGGAGGAAGTCGCGGCCAACCCGGCTTCGTACACGGGGCAGTATTTACAAAGGATATTCGCGGAAGAAGCGGAGAGGAAGAAAAATGGCTAAATGCAGTCAATGTCATGAGAACGAAGCGATGTTCTATTTGCATAGGACGGACAGCGGGGAGACCGAACGGCTGTGCGCCCGTTGCGCCTGGGAGCGCAAAGAGCCGCAGCTGGAGAATTTCTTTGTCCAGGCCGGGGTGAATGAGCATAATATCGACGAGTTTACGGAGCAGAACAACCGCCTGATCGCTTCTCTGGGCGATATGGCATCGGAATTTCTCAGCCAAATACCGGGGGATCTGCCCACTCAGTTGCTTAAGGCCGGCGAAGCTCTCCGTGCCGCCCAAGAGGCTGCCGCAGCCAAGGGCGATCCGGCCGCCGA
>JAAZIX010000157.1 GCA_012800655.1 Clostridiaceae bacterium
AAGTGATCCTCAAACCATGAGTCCCTCTCCTGTTGCCATCGTACGCATAGACATCCATCTGACTAGAATTTATTTGAGGTTTTTCTGATGAACACGTTACGCGTCGCGATCATCGGCTCCGGCAAAGTTGCCCATATTCACGCCAAAGCCTTACAGGCATTACCTGAAGCGCACTTTGTCGCGGTCTGCGGACGTGACATGGGGCGGACACAGCGTTTTGCGGATCAGTACGGAGTGCAAGCCTACACTCGAATTGAAGAAATGCTTGCCTCCGCCCGCATCGATGTCGTTATTGTTTGCACCCCGCATCCGCAACACGCCGCCCCCACCATCGCGGCCTTACGAGCCGGCGCTCACGTGCTCGTTGAAAAGCCGCTGGCCGCTTCTCTCGCCGATTGTGACGCCATGCTGGCGGCGGCGCGGGCGGAAGATCGTATTTTGGGCACCGTCTCTCAACGCCGCTTTTATCCGCCTTGTCAGCGGATCCGTCAGGCAATCGATTCGGGGCAAATCGGTTCACCCATTCTCGGTACGGTGCAGATGTACGGTTGGCGCGACGCCGCTTACTATGCCAGTGATGCCTGGCGCGGAACCTGGGAAGGCGAAGGCGGCGGCGTCCTGGTAAATCAAGCCCCTCATCAGTTTGACTTGCTGCTCTGGTATATGGGGCCCGCCGAATCGGTTTACGGGCTCCCGGCCAACTTCAACCATCCGACGATCGAAGTCGAAGATACGGCAGTCGCGACCATCCGGTTTCGTAGCGGAGCGTTGGGTAGCATTGTGGTCAGCAACTCAATCAATCCGGCCCTGTTCGGCAAAGTCCACGTCTACGGTTCAAACGGATCGGCCATAGGTGTTCAGACAGACGGCGGCGCCATGTTTATCGCCGGTGTATCCGGCATCACCGAACCTCCTGTCAATGATCTGTGGACCATCCCCGACCAAGCCGAACAGCTTAACAAGTGGGTTGAGGAGGACACCGCGTTTTTCCATCAAATAGACCCCGTGCAATACTTCCACGAGCGGCAAATTGACGATTTTCTTCAGGCTGTCCTGCATAATCGGCAACCCTTAATTACCGGCGAAGACGGTCGTCGTACCGTTGAATTGTTCAGTGCTATTTATCGCTCCGGTCGCGAACAAAAACCCGTTCAACTACCGCTTTCGCCGAATTAGAGTGATGATTTTTTCTCATCTTCTTTACTTTAGGAAAAATCAAAAAACGACTTATTTCTACACTAGTATAATCCATATTTCTTCACAGCATTCGCTAAAGCAAAAATATTTTCATGAGGTGTCCCGTCTTCCAAATAGTCAGACGTAGCAATAATGAATCTTCCTCGGTTTTTACACATTGAAATCAAAGATTGAACGCGTTCTTCAACTTCACAAACGCTTGCATTTTTCAAGAATGTTATCTGATCGATGTTACCCAGCATCACTATATTTTTATTCAGTATCGCAAGAGCCTTCTGTATATCCGCATCTCCGTACGGCGGGGCAGTAAAGGTTTCAAGAGCTGACAATCCCAACTGGTTATAGACCTCATACATGTTATTGATATCACCACAATTATGATAAAGAACATAGGCGTTGTTTTCTCGGATTTTATCAATCACGGCACGTTCAAAAGGCAATAAGTATTTTTCATAATACGATGGTCCCACCATGGATCCGTTTGCTATATTGCCCTCATAGGTAACAATATCTGTCACCTTGGCCAGTTGATTTGCCGCCTCAACTGTTCTATCCCTGTAGTAAGTCATCATCTCATTAAAAAAGTCCGGATCGGAAATAGCATCACAAAGCAAATCGTCCAGTTTCCTTAATCTGCTCAGCGTATTGAAAATACTGGGCAACCAAGGAGCAACGACACCCTCAGATCCAACTAAATCTCTAGTTCGAGCAATTCGACTACAATCAAACTTTGGCACAGGCGGTTGATACTTAACAAATTGCCTGAAATCCTCTTCATCTTTAATAAAGTGCTCAGTTTCTGCGTTTACTTCGCTATAGGGACTGACCCTGCAGAATTGAGTCTTTGATGTCATTTCTCTTTCAGGTGTTTTTATTGTTGTTACTACAATTCTGTTAATATCATCAACCCTTACTTCCGATTTAGCAACCTGCCAGTTTTCAGACGTTGCTATGGAGGGAGAAACCATATCTAATGTGCATGTCCTGACCATACTATCGAAGCCAAAGTGTTTGTAGATATCATGCACCTTTTGGTCAACAATTTCATCTCTAATAGAGTAACTAGATTGATAGAATTCGTTAATAAAGCTTATATGAATAAATGGCGAAACTGCCATTCTATCTATTTCTAAGCCTTCGAAGTTATTTATAATTCTTTCTCTGCTATTCATATGTCATTCCTCTTGTTTGGTTTACTATAGAATCTTCGGAGCTTTTGCTGATGATCGAGCGGCTGACGCTGTTCTTCGGAAAAGGTTTGATTTTTAGCGAGTAAACCAGCGCATTGCATGGCGTGTGTAGGTCCTCTTATACCGGAGTGTGTAAGGATCATAATACAGGCCTGCCAAATGGCCATCGCTTCTAACAATCGCCCAGCCAAAATCCCAATTATGGCTGGCATATGTCATAGGAATTGCAGGCTGGACACGAAGGAACGGACGAGTTTCCGCCACCATAAATCCGGATTCCGTGTAGTAATAGTGGGGTCCGGTCTGAATGAACATCTCGTGTTCAGGCAAATCCTCCATACCGTGTAAACTCTTACATACATCTTTGATTGCGACCTTCAGATCCCAACCTTTGCGGGATGCTTCGCCAAGTGCCTTTGCATTGCCGGATAATACATTACCATATGCGTCAAGGGACATAATCTCAGTCCAAGAGTCATCCACAATAAATTTATAGTTGTAAAAATCGTAGATAAAGTTGGAGCTGGGTGCCAGCGTATCCGTATCGTTTTCAGACAGAGTATGATATTTACTCATATCAATACCTCCATCTATATACTCCTCATAGCCCAGGCGAGAATTAGGGACCTCACCATGACGATCCAAGTACGGACGGGCAATCGCCTGTCTGCCGTCCTCGTTGTACATAAAGAAGGACAGAGAGGGACGGGGGCCAAATCGATCAGGCAAAGACACGGGCTGTCTCAGTGTCATCATAGCCGCAACCCAGCGATCTTCCACCAAATAGGTTGCGGGAAAGTCTGACGTCTCCCTGACCATTTCGTTGTTAGAAGAGGAAAAATCGATATGCTCATTATGGCGGAACTCTGTATATACACGCAGGTCTGCTCCCCGACGGATAGCATCACGCAGTTCTTCCGGAGATCCGGAAATGACATTTCGCTGCATATCTAATTCCAAGGCAATTTTATTAGTCATAATTATAATCATTCCTTTCCAACTTTAATGATGGGAGGCGGACTAGTTAAATCAGCCTGTTCCGCAACTTCCCGATGCCCTCTATCTCCATCTCTATGACGTCCCCCTTTTTCAGCCACTTCGGCGGAGCGAAGCCCTGGCCGACTCCGCTGGGGGTGCCTGTCGCGATGATATCCCCGGGAACAAGAGTCATGCCTTGAGAAAGCTCATGTATCAGCCGGCGGACATTCTTCATCATATATTTAGTGTTGGAGTCCTGCCGCAGTTCGCCGTTTACCCGGGTTGTTAAATTGATATTGCCGACATCGGCAATTTCCAATTTGGGCACAACGCCCGGTCCCATTACGGTATAGCCGTCCAGGCTCTTGCCCTTATACCATTGGCCGTGCCGCTTTTGCAGGGCTCTTGATGACAGATCATTTACTATGGTGTAGCCGAATACATACTCAAGGGCGTCCTCCTCGCGGATATCCCGGCCTTCCCTGCCTATCACTATGGCCAGCTCGCATTCGTAGTCGATATTATCATCGAGATCCGTTCGGACTTCGATGTCGTCGTAGGGGCCGGTGATTCTATATGCTCTTTTGGCGAAGTAAATCGCGTCGGCGGTGGAATACAAATCCGGATTGTTCAGAAAACTTTGCGATTCATCCTTGTGCGATTGGTAGTTTAGACCGACGCAGATTATATCGTGCGGGGTAGAGGAAAAGGGCGCGAGAATTTCGGCTTCGTCAACGCTCAGTCCCCGGCTGAAATCAGCTTCGCGAATCTTATCTATGCCGCCGTCACCGTATTTTACGATATAGTCGTACACGCTCGCGCATGGCAGGCCGAGCTCCGCAAGTGAGAGAATGCGACCGCCTCGAAGCACTCCGGATCTGTAAGCGGTCCCGTCCCGTGTGTAATTGACAAAGCTGATGCTCATTTCCGCCTCCCTTGCGACCGCGGTTAGTTTGTCGTCGGTCTTTTGACTCAGTATACCTAAGTCACGGGAACTAACAAAGAGGTAAATCCGCGCAAAATCTGCAAAAAAATAAAAAGTAGTGACAAATGGTCACATTACAAAAAGAATATTCCCGAGTAAAATGCTGTTAAAAGGGCAAATCTGCCTTTTTGTCCGGTAATTGAGGTTGGGGCCAGGCGCGGATCCCCCCCTTCCCGGAATAAACGGTCCGCCTAAGTTAACAGTGAGCAAATATCGAAAACAAACGGAAGGATAACGAATCTATGAAAACGAAAAAAGCAATAGCCCTTGTTCTTGTGCTACTGGCACTGATGGTCTCTGTGACGCTACCCCCGCAAGAGACGGTCGCGGATGGCTCGCTGGGCATCGTGACGGACCCGAGCGAAACCTACCCGAGCGTAACCTACCCGAGCGAGACCTACCCGAGCTGGACCTACCCGAGCTGGACCTACCCGAGCGAGACCTACCCGAGCTGGACCTACCCGAGCGAGACCTACCCGAGCGAAACCTACCCAAGCGGAACCTACCCGAGCGTAACCTACCCGAGCGAAACCTACCCAAGCGTAACCTACCCGAGCGAGACCTACCCGAGCGAGACCTACCCGAGCGA
>JAAZIX010000158.1 GCA_012800655.1 Clostridiaceae bacterium
AACTGGAGCCGGATTTCGCCTCCGGACTGGTTTTCGCCGAAAGCGGCTACACTGCTTTTACCACGGCTCCCGTGGAACTCGGGAAAATAATTACCGATCTGCTCTTTGATCTGCGCCGGGCGATCGATGACCTTTCCGGAGAACCGCAGAGCAAGTTGCGTGATTTTTTATTTGATCTCCTCTGGTTCTCGACTGCTCTAAATGATCTTTTCGATGAGAAATACGTAACGGCGCTTGTGCCGGACAGCTATAAGTTCGCCTCCTTTGAGAATAGATACGGACCAGAGGATATCCGGCGACTTCCGGTCGAGATTCATCTGCAATGCATGGATGTCTCCGCTTCACTGACCCGTGTTTTTGGCAAGCGGCATATCCCGGTGTTTTTCTCGGCAACCCTGACCCCTATACAATGGTTTGAGTCAATGTATTACTCGGCGGATCAACCCCGGGCACTCAAGGCAAATCTCCCCTCTCCATTCGAGCCGGACCATCTTCTGCTGTTGGAATTTTCCGGACTCGATCTGTCCTGGAAATTCCGCAGTAAAAACGCTCCTTATCTAGCCGGTTTGATCGAGGCGGTCATTGAAACCGATCCTGGGAATATCATGGTCTTCTTCCCCTCTTTCGCCTACATGAACGAAGTGCGCCCTCATCTTGCTTCTCTATTGGAGAAATACCCCACATATACACAGCTTTGGCAGGAACGTGATATGAACGAGTCACAGCGGCGTGAATTTTTGGCCGCTTTTGAATCCGAAAAGACAAATGTCATAGCTTGTGCAGTTCTGGGCGGTATTTTCGGCGAGAGTATCGATCTGGTCGGTAGTCGACTGAAAGGCGTAATCGTGATCGGAACCGGTCTGCCGCAACCTACGCCGGAACGCCAATTGGAGCGGGTCTGGTGGCAACGCTTTTATCACAACGGCTATGAGTTCGCTTTTGTCTATCCCGGCTTCATCAAGGTGCTTCAGGCGGCGGGTCGAGTGATCCGCGGCGAGGAGGATCGCGGCTTTGTCATTCTGGTTGACGAGCGCTTTACGACCCAGGATTATAGGGAACTCTACCCGAAGCACTGGTACCCCAAACGGGTCGCAAATATCAACGAAATGGTTGACGCTTTGGGCAATTTTATCGGTAGAGAGCGCTACAACGATTCCTAAAAGGAAATCATAAGTGATGAGTTCTTATGGAACCATTTGCGCGTCGAAATTCGTACAATCCTTAATATCGGAATCCAAAACCTCCGCGATTACGAACCAGCCCGCCATATCACACGTCCCGTCCTCATTTTTGTCTACCCGAGTAACATTCAGGCAGAAAGTGGAACCTTCCACGGAAATATCCCGGATATCATAACGGTAAGATCCGCTACCTGCTTCCACATATGCCAGAATCAATGTGTGCTCGGAAAAGAAATTGTCATCATACCGGTTGGTTACCTCATTAAAAGATGGCACTTCATCATATCTAGAATCCATGGTCAAAATATTTTGGAATGTGGCCTTGAAATCATCCAGTTCTTCTTCGGTATTAAATTTGTAAACCGGAAGATGGCGAAAAGAGCCAACTGTTAGCATATCGGGATTCAAGCATTCGGTAATAATACGACTATCGTTGCTCCAATTTGCGTATGCAACCCTTGTCGTCACTGCGATATCGCTGAAAAGCATCGCGCGCACTCTATTTGTATAAGTATCATCAACTTCGTACCAATAGCTGGAGAATGGATGTCGAAAGGATATGACTACAATGTCTATTTCGGGAATGTTGTAGGTTGACAGGATCGCCTTCATATCGCGGATGCTGATTCCTTTCAATCCGTATATTTCCACGTTGCTTTTAATGCGATTAGTTCCGGGCAGGACTCCGCATGAGTAGGAGTTTTGACTCATTTGCCAAACGTATACTTCCAGACCCTTGGCGGTAGAAAGATCAAAATATTCCGGATATTTCTTTCTCAATGTATCCAAATAAGTCACGGGTTTTGACGGTGCAACCTTCACATCTTGGTTTGAACCTGTTTCTTGCGGTTGCGCGGGGGAACTCGCCGGTATTTCACTGCTCTGCTTAATTTCATCCGTAGCAGCAACTGTGGGCTGAGAGGATGACACGGGATTGGTCAAAAAGCACACCGCAAGAACGATACAGGCGATGACGGCAACGATAACTACCCAGAAGAGAGGCTTCTTGTAACTCAGCGCCGCCTTAACTCGCTCCTTGACACCGACCTCGCCGAAGGCCAGCGGACAGACGGCGATAACACGCCGGGAGCGGCCGCAATCCAGCAGAGCCTGCGAATATGCCGCCACTTTATCCTTATCCATATCACGGATAACCTTCTCGTCACAGGCCATCTCAATGTCCCGGCAAAGCAGAATGTAAGCGACCCAGCACAGCGGACTAAACCAGTAAATCGTCAGGAGAAGATAGCCCAACGGTTTCCACCAATGGTCACGACGTTGCAAATGGGCCTGCTCGTGATCGATGACGTATTCAAGCGTTTCCCCTCCCATAGATGAAGGCACATAAATCCTTGGCCTGAATACCCCAAGAATAAAGGGCGCCTTGACTTCATCGCAGACCATAATACGGTCTCTTATCGCCACAGACGCAGAGACCGTTTTTTTCAGTCTCAGGTAGCTGATCAGAGCGTAAGAAAGCAAAGCAACGATTCCCGCTACCCATATGATTGAAGCGATGTCAATTACAATTTGCAAGGGGTTTACGTTTGCTACAGGATTAGGGGAAAACGAATCCTTGATGATCGGATTTATTGTCTTATTGATAATAGTAATTCCCGAATCGATGGCGGGCTTCGGCAGTGTGGCAATATCGGGTGGGATTGTCTCAATGCTCGGTATCAGGCTGAGTACACTTTCAAATGAAAATGGAAAAATGAGTCGGAGAGCGACCACTGCCCAAAGTAGGCAGGCTATCCACTTCGGCGCCTTTTTCATAAGTAACCTTGCGACGACCACGGCAAGAATCAGCCAGCTCGCCGTGATGCTCATATTTAAAACTTTTAGAAATACCGCGCTCATGACCGCCCCTCCTTCTTTGAGGCATCGATCAATTTTTGGATCTCGTCCGCCTCTTGAGTCGTAAGATTCTTTCGCGAGATAAATGCGGCGACAAATGCCGGCAGGGAGCCTTGAAAGGAATCTTCGATAATCTGTTCGCTTTTTGCCGAATAGAATGCTTCGCGGGAGACCAGAGAAGATACTATTCCGTCCACATTTTGCAGTAGCCCTTTCTCGCAGAGCTTACGGAGTACGGTATAAGTCGTCGACTTTTTCCAGTTCAGTTCCTCTTCACATATCTTAACCAGTTCACCCGATCCGATGGGCTCATTCGCCCACACAATGTCCGCAAACCGCTCTTGTACCGCGCCGAGTTCGATATCGATTATCATAAAAGTCTCCTCTGAGGGTTTACTCTGATAAACCTAATTTGCAGTTTACTGCGGTAAACCCGACTTGTCAATAGGTCGGCGTAGGTAGGTACACCACTTGATTTTTATGAGTTTTTAGATATGATGGATGCGTTTTGAATTGGCGGGAAAATGCGAAAACAAGAGGAGATTACATATCATGCGTTATAATTTATGTTTGTTTGATCTTGACGGCACATTGACAGATCCAAAGCTCGGACTCACCAGATCGTTCCAATATGCGCTTTCGGCTTTTGGTATTCACGAGGAGCTTGAGCGTCTGATAAAATTCATCGGTCCGCCGTTACGGAAATCTTTCAAAGGTGATTATGGATTTTCCGATGAAGATACAGAAAAAGCCGTAGCAAAACATCGAGAGTATTTTTCGGTAACAGGTCTTTATGAAAACGCAATCATTCCGGGCATCTCGGAAATATTAAAGAAGTTAAAAAATAATGGATGTATACTTGCTGTTGTTACAAACAAGCCAGCTTATTATGCAAACAAGATTTTAAAGCACTTCAATCTCGACGGATATTTTACTTTAGTTTGCGGCGATGACATGGATGGCAACTTAACTATAAACGGAAAATGTGACCTGATTAACACTGCCCGGGACAAACTTGACCCCGAACGCAATTTGTCTGTCGTTATGATTGGCGACCGTCAGGACGATGTGATTGGTGCGCTAAATGCGGAAATTGACAGTGTCGGCGTGTTATGGGGTTACGGCACAGTTGAGGAGCTCGAAGCTGCAAACGCAACAAAGATCGTCTATACAGTGAATGAGCTGTACCTTTGGCTTATCGGAGAAGCTCAATGAGTATTACAGGGGTTTTTGTTAAATAAATTAGAAAAGTTTTCCTTTTGCTGAAACTTTTTGCTCCGAACTCGCCATTATAATAGTAGAGGCGGTGATTTGATGTCGAACCCAAACATCGCTTCGCGGTTCGATGAAATATACAACTCCACGAACAGGGCGGTGTTGGCGTTCATCACGGCAAAATGCGCGCGCACTGCCGACATAAACGACATTTACCAAGACACCTATATGGAATTGTACCAAGTTTTAAGGAAACGCGGAGTGGATTATGTAACGAATGAAAAAGCTTTGGTTTTGCGCATAGCAAAACGTAAAGTCGCTCGTTACTATTCCCTGCTGGAACGTATGCGGATTTTTGTTTCTACGAACGTAGTAAATGAAGACGGGGAAGAATTTGAGCTGACTGATTTGGAAGCAGACGCTTTTTTAACCGAGGATTTTGTAGTTAATCAAGACTTGCTTGAGAGCGCGAAGCAACTTATTCAGTCAAAATCAGAGGAGATACAGAAGGTATTTTACCTTAAATACGACGTTGATTTGACAATTTCCGAAATCGCCCAAGCTCTTTCCATGAGCGAATCAAACGTTAAAAACAAGCTGTACCGTACATTGAGAGAACTCCGAAATTTATTGGGATGAAAGGTGTAAAAGGAGAACAGTTTGCATGAAAGGACAAGAAATAATCGATTATATAGTTCAAGCAAAAATGCCTGACAGAGAGCAAGTCCGTATGAATTGTGTCCGACAATCCGCGCAGAAAACGCGCAGGAAAATAGGCACATGGGTAATGCGCATTGCCCCTGTCGCGGCCTGTGCCGTTATCCTATTAATCGTCGCATTGACCTTAGGCAGAAACGAGATATTAAACCCGCAGCAGGCAGCAATTAATGTGTCCGATGATATTACCGCGCCCGCACCGGATCACCTCGTGTATATCCCGGCTATAGAATTACCCAAAAACGCAGAGAACGCGTATATGATCGGACTGTTTGTTTATCGAGGGCGTATATACACACAAACAGCTTTTTATTACGAAAGAAATGTGGCGGATTCTGTTGGTTACGGTTATTCGGTAAATTCTCTTTGTTCATTAATAGGAGATAAGGTTGGATTTGCAACAGGGAGTATTAATGAATGGTCTACTCAAGAAGAATACGCCGTGGAGTTTGCCGGAACGGTCAGGGGTGATGTATACACAGTAAACGGGCACAATCCATACTTTCGCCTCTGTATGATGGCAGGTTATACCGATGATAACGGAAATAAAGTACGAGGGGTAAATTTCTATGAGTGCCTGAACGGATATGGTCTAACGTGGGGATCTAACCTTTTCGTGTTTAG
>JAAZIX010000159.1 GCA_012800655.1 Clostridiaceae bacterium
GTTCGAACCCTTCCTCATAGGGACGAAAACCCATAATAAAATCCTCATAGGAATAGCTCTGATGAAATTGAACCATCACTACGCGATTAGGATCCTTAACTCCCATCATGGAATAGGCCAATCGCTTAGCCGCAAAGGTTTTACCGACACCAGGGGCGCCCTGCAGAATAACATTTTTCTTCTCCCGGACAAGAGCCACCAATGTATCGTAGTTTTCTTTGCTCATATAAACTTCGTTTAAGAAATCCTCAGCGCCATAGGCTACATATTCAATTTCATCCTCCTCAACGTCACCAATTGTGTCGCTTTCCGACTTCGTTTCAGGCTTTTCATCATCCGCGTCTTCGTTCGCGGTGTCTTTTTCTTGTTTAGCTTTTGCGTCCTCAGCGCGGGCCAGTTTGACCTCTACGGAATACCGCCATGCCTCATGACTGAATTCCCAGAAATTTTCAAACGGACTCTCGCTGCTCTGAATATAAGCACGCAATTTCTCCACGATTTCAAGATACTTACCCGAGGAGATTTTGTGGTCAATCGTCGGGAGCGTTTCCATCAAATTTTCAGGCATCTTGCCGGAGGTATAAACATACCGTACGGTGCGACTGTCCAAACTCAAAAAAGTATCCGGCACAATCCAGTACAATCCAATTGTAATTTTACCACGTCCGATGCGCGCCATATTGATGACCAGATCAAAATATTTCGAAAACTTCATACGATTCTCCGGTGTTTGACTTGCCGCATAGGCAAGGGCAGAGTCAAAAAACTCCCAGAGACAGTCAATATCTTTATCCTCCCGTTCATTCGCGAATTGATAAAAACGGAAATTCCGATTATCTAACACCGGAATACCGGCAAAGGAGGTTGGCAGAGGTGTAGCCACACTAAACAGCTCGGCTATAGCGGAGATAATTTTAATGCGATTGTCTTCTCTTAACCTTCTGTTGAACAAAGCGAAGATAGTGAACGGATCAATGTCTATGATCTGATTGTTTTCTTCCAAATCGGGCATTTGGAAGCCGGAGATTTCAAAAATTCTGTAAATTTTGGCAACCAGTTCTTGACGATTTTCTTTATAGGGCAACAACTTGTGAGCCAGCTCCTTGTAAAAATCCACCCAATCGAATTGATTTATACTGCTCATCGGTATTTCCTCCCATTGTTATTCCATTATATTGATTAAAAATTATTCATCAATGTCATTTTAGAAGTATGGCTACTGCTTTTATATTTCCATCAAATAAGCCCGACAGGGCGAGCCTTCAAATCCGGCCAGATTCAGCGGTGTCGCACTCAGAAAATACTTCCCTTCGGCAACGTCTTTGAGCACGACGCCCTCCAGTAGCACGATCTCCGCGCCGAGGAGAATGAGATGAACCTCCATGGGAGCATCCTCCGGCCCCACAGTTTGCCCTTCGTTTCTGATCAGCCTGACGACGCCCGATGTCGCAAACACCTTCGCCGCCTCCGCCGTTACGGTTGCGTCGCCGGCGATCAAAATTCGTTCCGCCGCCCTCGCCGCCGTAGCTTTCCTTAGTACAATTCGAGCGTCTTCCGCCGTCACATCTCCCTGATGGCACGCCACAAAGCAATCGCCCACAAAAATATCCAAGGGCAACTGATCAACCGTCTTCCCGTCCTTGAAAAAATGGGACGGCACATCGACATGTGTTCCGTTATGGGCGCACATGGAAAAGGCGGAAAGATTATACGAATCTTCCCGCTCGATGCTGCTGATTCTCTCGCTTCGCGGCACCGGATCTCCGGGATAGACCTGAGCAGACAAAACTTCCTGCGCTATATCAATGATTTTCATTGGGGAATTCTCCGTCCTTATTTTTGATATCTGGTTTCTGTCCACCACCCGTTCGCGTCGTAAAAACCATTTCTCTTCATAAAGGGTTCTAGTACAGTAATTTGGTTTGTATCCGGTATTTCAACGCCTTCTGCTCGGAGAATTTCAAAAATTTTGTTGCGTAGCTTATCTGCTAAGGCAAACCATACTTTCAGATCTGCGGTGGCTCGTTCGCACTCTTCCGCGCCTTCGTCAAAATCCGATACCTCGCATGCTATTTCCCACGCTTTGGTGTCAACCTCTGCAAATAGGGCGGCTAATTCAGATTCCGTATTGATTTCATCGATAGCTTTTTCGACAAAATCAGCTGTCAGATCAGGTGAAGGCTCGTTGTACATATCAAGTGCATCCATAAGCTCAGTAGTATTAGTTCGTGGGAACATGCCAATTTCCCGTTCCAATTATAGCAAACAGTCCCCTCCTCCGGCTAAAATGAGATGCGATCTCATTTTAGCCGGAGGATATGCTCTCAGACAGAAGAGAAAGCGAGATAGAGGATTAGCCTTGAAAAAGCGATGCTTTACCCATAACACTCGGTTTACTGCACATAAAAAAGGTGAAAACATGCAGTAAATGGCCATTATCGTCGGCCGCAAAACTACTCCTGTTTTCTCATCCCCCAAAAACTCAGTCCCTTCTCGTCCCGGTCGAAGGTGTATTTCTCGTCGATATGACAATGGAAAAAGCTGTCTGCACCGCACGGATAGACCTCCATCCGTCGACTCCCGTCGCCAAAAGCGATGCTCCACTGTCCGTCCTCAAAGACAACACTTATCCGCTGAGAACCGGTATCGTTGACATACTCGCCTACGTATTCCTCTTGCTGTTGCTCCGTGAGGGCGACGGGCGCGGGTCGCGCGGGGTTCAGCGGATCACAAATCTCCGAAGCGGGAGAGGCAAAGCCGGGGTCCATCCGCGGCTGTGCGCCGCCGGCATCTTTCGCGTCGCCAATTGCGGCCCGGACAGCTTCGGCAAAAGCCGCACGGAAATTACCGAAGCCGAAGTTGCTCAAAGCGATTATGTCCAGATCCTCTTCCGGTAGCTGAATGTGCAGGGTACGGAAGCCGTAGTGCCCGCCGTTGTGGGTATAGCGCAGTCGACCGTGCCAGCGACTGACCGTACAGCCCAGACCGTAGTTGCCGTGACCGGGGGTCAACGCCTGCGTCCAGCTGTCGTCGGATAGTAGTAGCCTGTGCTTTATCGCCATATTGAGGCAATATACGTCATCCACGGTCCCGATTCCGGCACCGGCTCCCATCATCCACTCGATGGCCGTATAAGGTGCGGCAACCAGAGTATTACCGTTGAACTCGTAGCCGGAGGCGCGGTTCGGCACGAGCCGTTCCGCCGAATCCATTGCAGCACCATTCATGCCCAGCGGAGCAAAAACTTCCTCTTCAATGAAGCGTTCGAAAGGCATTGCCGCCAGACGTTCGATTATGAGCGAGGCCAGGAAAAAGTTGAAGTTGCAATAATGACTGCCTTCTCCCGGCGAAAAGTGTATGGGCAGATCACGCACACAGGCCAGGAGTCGCTCTTTATCCGGCGGCCTTTCGAACTGGAGAGTGGTGTTGAATTTCGCCGACTCGCCGAAATCCGGTAGACCGCTACTGTGGTTCAGCAGACTGCGTATGGTCATGTTGGGGTGCATATACGTGGTTTGTGGAAGATAGCGGGACGGATGGGCATCCAGAGATAGCAGACTGCGGTCGCGAAGCATTAGGGCACCTATGGCGCAGAAAGGCTTGGTCAGAGAATAGAAACGAAAACGGCTTTTCGGAGTGATCGGGACATCCAACTCTATATTGGCCTTACCGATGCAACGCTGAAACAGCACCTCATCCCTCTGCGTCAGGCGCACAATTCCCGAAAAAGGAAACAGCGCGCAGTATTTATCCAACCATTGGTTCAACTTGTCCATATACCCCTCTACGCATCAGCTTAAAATAGTCGGGCATAGCTCACATGTTGCGTACTATATGAGCGCCTTGAGCCGGGCCTCGCGACGACCCAATTCAGGCCTGCTTCTCGGCGGCTTCCGCATCGCGGATGCGATCCAGCCGCGTATTCCGGATATAGAGGACAATGTCAGCTGATACCAGTATGAAGTTCAGCAAATACAGGTAAAAAACAAAATCCATATTGTTAATGATCTTGTTCAGCATTCCGGACGCATAACCGATCACAATCAATATGGAAAAAACCACGCTTTTCCCTTTGGCAGTACGCGATTTGATCGACTTATAGAGATTTATCGGCCAGGAAACACCGAAACATAACAGCATGATAACTTCAAAAATGGACTTCATAAAAAGTTCCTTTCTTAAACCGGAGCACGTTGCGCCGCACATAGTCCGGAGATGCTTGCGGAGACATGCCCAATCTTTGTGCCTAATTATAGCAAACAACCTTCGCACACAGCTCTTCTTAGAAAGCGAAAATCAACGGCTTGATAGCAACCAAAAAGCGAAACGAGCGGGAAATACGGTGATATACTGTACGCAGTCGGCGAAATCCGAATTATTGTCGGCAAAGCTGTCCGTGAAACGGCGTGGGAAAGAAGGGAGGAAGTATGGAAAAGGGAAGCAACATTAAGGTAAGCGGATGGTTAAAAATCGTATACTTCATATCTTTGACAATAAGCATGCTGGTCGGGCTTTGGCATTTCTTTGTACCGAATTTATTTAACTGGTATGACTACCTGCCCATGCAATATGAAAATCTGATTGTTGGAATTGATTATACGAACTTATGCTTTTCGGCTCTGCTTTTCGGGAGCAGTCTCGTTTTGATTTTGCTGGGGAAAAGCGCTTTTAGACTCAATTTTGAAACCATAGTCTTCTATACATTCCTGACCATAGTCTGGATCTTTAGAGCATGTCTCTCGACGTTTATAGAACCATGGCCGTTAGAGCCGGTTCCCGCAGCGGCAATAGGACAACTGGTGGCAGCTGTCGTATTAGCACTTATGATGTTAATTGTGACAATAAGTCTTTGGAAAAACAGAAGAGAGAAGAGGCACGCCGAAAACCCGCAAGCCGATTAAGACAAGCAGAATTATCCATACCGGGAGCAGTACCCGGAATCCTCTTTTGCGGCTGTTTTAAGATCGGATATTATTGCAGCCGGAAACCCGCGGCTTTGCGAACTGAACTTTTTCCTAAGACAGACAAATCAAAATCCTCTTCTTTTGTTAGGAGATAGATGTCACCAAAATCCTGTCAATAACCAGTGAATATTTCACCACCCCAATTGCTCCCGGCTCTACGGCCTTTCGTCCCGTTTTTCAATTCCGTCGCCCTCTAATTGCCCTCTAACTTTGCCCTAAAGCCAAATTTTCAGTCTCGACCTTCTCCAATTTCGCCCTCAACCAAATTTTCACTTTCGTTCCCCCGAAAAAAATCTCTCCTAACTAAATTTTTACTCCCAATGTCCCAAGCAGGGTGCCGAATCTGCATTTCAGGGAAAGAACAGCGGAATAACGGACGAGGTGGTGCCGGATCTGAGTTTTTGGGAAGAGGAAATTTCTGGGGAAGAGTCAGGGTGTCGGATCTGAGTTTTTGGGGCAGGTGGGTTCGAGAGGAAAAATCCCGGTACCGGATCTGAAAAAATGGGGGCAAACAGGTTAAACAGGCAAAACAGGCCGGGCATAAGGCGCAAGCGGAACAGATAAAAACAAAAGAGGGTCCGCGGCTTGCGAAATGTCCGCCATTGCGAGCGACTCATGAACAGCGAGGGTGGTGAAATATTTATTGGTTTGTTATGGGGGTAAAATTATCACAGACTAATAACAAC
>JAAZIX010000160.1 GCA_012800655.1 Clostridiaceae bacterium
ACAAAGACAGGTAGAAGAAAAAACATATGCATGGGAGATAAAATCAAACCGGAAGATTATTTGGAGGAACTGGATGATCCGAAACGCCGCATTCCGGATTCGGGTATTACGTATCCTGTGGCCGCGATACCTTTTTCACCGACATTCTTTGTGGGGGCGACTCGCTTATTGTTAAAACTTTTTCCGGTATGCTATACTTTCTTTAATTGATGAAACGATTCACATATGGGAGGCAATTATGCTTAACCAATTATCTAAGGGTGAAACAGGAGACACAAAAAGAAAGAAACCTACCGGCAGGTTGGCCCTGGTAAGGAAAGCGCGGTTGCGCGGGTATAAGAAGTATTGGGTCTTCTATTTGTTGACGCTCATACCCATGGCTTTCGTGATAGTCTTTAGTTATCTGCCGATGTACGGAATCGTCATCGCGTTTAAAGATTATCGTATCAAGCGGGGAATTTTGGGTAGTGATTGGGCAGGTCTCAAACACTTTGAGGCCGCTTTCAAGGATCGATTCTTTCGTCGCGCACTGAGTAATACGGTTCGAATCGGCGGTATTCAATGGCTTATAGCCTCGCCTCTGACAATAGTTTTTGCCTTGCAAATCAATGAGCTGACAAATATGCGCTTCAAAAAAGCGGTACAGACAATATCCTATATGCCCTACTTCCTGTCATGGGTTGTTATGTCGTCACTGGTCTATCAGTTGCTGTCTCCGAACGGCGGGGTAATCAATATTTTGTTGGTTAAGCTCGGGATCATAGAAGAGCCGCGCTACTGGATGATCGATCGCGACGCATTCATGCCTATATTCATCGGTTTCAACACCTGGAAGACCATCGGCTATTCAACCATCATATATCTGGCGGCAATTGCCGGAATCGACCAGGAACTCTACGAAGCGGCCTATCTGGACGGCGCCGGTCGCTGGCGTCGGGCGATCCACATCACAATACCGGGGATATCCGCGACGATAGCGACATTGTTCATCTTGAGTACGGGGAATCTGATCTCTGTCAACTTTGATGCGATCTTTAACTTATATAACAGTTCCACGGAACCGGTTGCCGATGTTATCGGTACTTTTGTCTACCGAAGAGGATTACAAGATCTCAAGTACGATTACGCGGCGGCGGTCGGTCTTTTTCAAAATGTAATAGCCCTCCTCTTGTTGTTGGGAGGTAACTTTATCGTCAAGCGAATTAACCGCGACCACAGAATCATTTAAATTCTCGTTTGTTTCTAAGAGCGACAGTAGACCACGGACGGCAATAAACCGACAAGGAGAAGCGCATGAAAAGACGGTCAGGAAAATATATACGTACTTGGGGAGAGATTCTTTTTGACATTCTGAATCCCTTGGTGTTGACTTTGTTCTGTATCTCGATCATTTATCCTTTCTGGGATATGGTGGTAACATCTCTATCCGCTCCCGCCGATGTATCCTACACATCTTTCAATTTTTGGCCGAAGAAAGTTGTTACCCAGGGCTATTCCTATTGCCTAAATGATGAAAAGTTCTACCTTGCTTTCCGCAATTCAATCGCCCGAACGGTTGCGGGAACCGCGCTGAGCGTTTTTGTCACGAGCATCGGGGCCTATGTCCTGACGCGGCGCGATATGCCGCTCCGGAAGCTGATTACCTTTATTTGGGTAGTTCCGATGTTTTTCGGCGGCGGACTGGTTCCGACCTACCTGCTCTATCAGGATCTGGGTCTGCTCGATAATTTTCTGGTTTATATACTGCCCGGTGCTTTTTCGATGTACTCCGCCATTATTGTCCGCAACTTTTTCTTCTCTATAGATATTGCTTTGGAGGAATCCGCGGTCATAGACGGAGCCAGTGCCCCCCGGGTCCTGTTCTCAATCTATTTGCCTTTGTCGAAGCCGGCGCTCGCAACGATTTCGCTATGGAGCATGGTCGGGCACTGGAACGCCTGGTTTGACAATATGGTCTATATCCGAAAAGAGCCGCTGATTACTTTGCAATATCTGTTGCGCCGCATCATCAAGGAAACCGAAGCGGTTACGGATCAGGCCATGGCCTGGGCCGGTTCGATAGATATGCGGCTCATGGTTAATGCCACGACAATAATCGCCGCAACGACGATTATTACGGTGATACCGATTTTGCTGGTTTATCCTTTCCTGCAGCGCTATTTTGTGAAAGGAATTATGGTCGGCTCGGTCAAAGGATGACGGCTCGACAAAAAAATCAGTGAACAACCCCGTAGTATGTATGCGGGGGAGAAAATAAGGAGGAAAAACAAAATGAAAAGGAAAAATGTAAGAAGAGCACTGCTTGTGCTGCTGGCGCTTCTGCTGTCGCTATCTCTTGCGGCCTGCCGGGGCGGAGAGCCCCCGGCACCCTCAGAAGGGAAAGATCCGACACCGGGAACCACCACGGCACCCAAACCGACGGATAAGCCTGTGGAACCGCCGGAAAAGACGAAGATCAGCTATTTCAGTTACTGGATGGCAGAAATCGAGCCTGAGAGTCATGTTGAACTTCTGATCGAAGAGGCGCTTGGTGACATTGACATCGAGGTTGTGAAAGAGAATCACAATGATGAGGAACGCGTCAATCTGTTGCTCCAGGCCGACAGTATGCCGGATTGTCTCTGGACCGGTAAAAACCCCCGATTCATGTATTATGAGCACGAACTGGTGCGCACTATCCCTCGCGACCTGGTGGAGAAATATGCCCCCAGCTTCATCAAAATGTATGAAGCTGATCCGGTGCTATGGGGACTGGGCCTGCTCAAGGGCAGTAAAGATGAATTTGTAGCCCTGCCCGGCAGCTCGGAAACGTATTTAAAACTGTATCTAGAATGTGACCTCTATCGCTACGACTGGATCAAGGAGGCCGGTATCGATGTCGGTGTTGATGTAACCAAGATGAGCGACAACATGTACATCACCGCCGGTGGAATTTCGACGGACAAGTGGAAGGAAATCCTGACGGCCTATGTTGCGCAGGATAAGATCGGTGCCGTCAGCATTCAGCCGAAGATTATGGCGGGAGTTTTCGGTGCAAAATACGGCGAGAGCATGGAAGAAGACGGCAAGACAATCATGTACTACACGTCCAAGGGCTATAAAGAGTTTTTGAAGTATATGGCCGATGCCTATGCCAGCGGTCTGCTGGACAAGGAGATTTTGACTCAGAAGCGCAATGAGGCCTGGGACAAAATCAACTCGGAAAAGGCAGGGTATTTTGTTTCATCAACCAATTCAATCAATGGATGGGCGCTGGATCGTCCGCCGCTGGCGCTGATGAAGAGTAATCCGCAGGTTGAGTTCCTGATGACTCCGGGATTGGCCGATGCGCAGGGTAACTACGGCTATCCCGGATTTGTGTCGTCGCAGTGGGGATATTTCTATGTCAATGCCGATGTACAGGATGAGGATAAGCTAATCAAGATTCTTCGCATGCAGGAATATGCTAATTTCGGTGAGACGATTGCCAGCCACTGGTACGGCGAGGAAGGCGTGGACTGGGAGTACAATGAGAATGGCTTTCCGGTTACGATCGGCGATCGACTGGCGGCCGGTGTTAAAGGAACACAATGCTTCTGCCTATTTACTCAGGTGGAAGATGTCTGGAAATGGATTACATATGAGCCGCTATTCGAGAAAGGTGCTTCTTTCTATGTGGAGTCGGAAGGCGGACTGTGGAATAAGTACTTGCAGAACCCCGGTCGAATTGATCCGCTGCAAGAAACCAATCTCCAGGAGGTCAGGCGACAATATAACGAGGGCTTGAATAGCGTGGTTAATACCTATTACCAGGATAGCATTCTCGGTATTCACGATATAGATGCTACCTGGGATCAGTACCTGGCGGAACTGGATGAGTCCGGCTATCAGGAGCTCCTCGCCGAGTTGTCCAAGGCGCCGACCTATGAGGAATTGATCGCGAGGTTCAAATAATCGGAAACCGGTTTAACAACCGGCTAACGGAGAATGAAAAACAAAATGAACAAAAAGGGTAGAGTAGTCCTGGATTTGCCTCCGGGCAAGGGAAACCCCCGTAACAGCGAAGGGGCATTCATCGATTTGCGCGACGGGCGGATAATGTTCATCTACTCACAGTTCATCGCCGATTCGCACGGGGATACGGCGCCGGCATGTCTTGCCGTGACGTATTCCCCGGATCGCGGCGAGACGTGGAGCGAGCCTCAACAGATACTGTCGCCCGTAGATGACAACAACGCCATGAACATCATGAGTGTATCACTGCTCCGTATGCAGGACGATTCGATCGGGCTGGTCTATTTTGTCCGGCACGGATTCCACGACGGCCGTGTGCGGCTACGGCGCTCCTATGATGAGGGGCAGACCTGGGGCGAACCGACGATCTGTATACCTGCGGTCGGCTATTATGTGACCAATAACGATCGCGTTGTGCGTTTGAGTTGCGGGCGTATCATTGTGCCGGGCGGCTTCCACCGCTGCCGCGGCGAAGACGGGGGCATGTGGACAGCCTTCGATTCACGTTCCACCACCTATTACTTCTATTCGGATGACGACGGAAAGAGTTGGAAGGAATCGACCCCGTGCTACATGCCGACTGTCAACAGTGCCAGCGGCCTGCAGGAACCGGGGCTGATCGAGCTGAAAAACGGAGCCCTCTGGGGCTTTGCGCGTACCGATCTCGGACGGCATTACGAGATGTTCTCTTTTGATCGCGGTGAGACCTGGACGGTGCCGCAGGCCTCGCGCTTTACGGGGCCTAGTTCACCGCTCTCGATGAAGCGCGATCCTCGCAACGGCAATCTGATCGCGGTCTGGAATCCGATTCCGCAATATCAGGGCCAGAAACGTCTCCCCGAATGGAACGGCGGGCGCACACCGCTGGTAACGGCGGTCAGCGCCGACGACGGTAAGACCTGGAGCGAACCGTTGGTTCTGGATGATGATCCGCGTTCCGGTTATTGCTACACCGCGATCCACTTTGTCGGTGACGATATGCTGCTGGCCTATTGTGCCGGCGGCGTCGGTGACGGTAGCTGCCTTGCGCGGTTACGCATCAGGAAGTTGCCGATTCCGACCCCGGACATCTGAGAGTGTTCGAGCCGTTATCTGAATGATTAAAAGAGGAGCACGGAAGAAAAAATGAACAAAAAAGGCAGGGTAGTCCTGGATTTGCCTCCGGGCAAGGGAAACCCCCGCAATAGCGAGGGAGCATTCATCGATTTGCGTGATGGGCGGATAATGTTCATCTATTCTCAGTTTATTGCTGATTCACACGGAGATACGGCACCGGCGGGTCTTGCCGTGACGTATTCCTCGGATCGCGGTGAGACGTGGACCGAGCCTCAACAGATACTGTCATCGGTCGATGATAACAATGCCGTGAATATCATGAGTGCTTCGTTGCTCCGCATGCGGGATGATTCGATTGGGCTGATCTATGCTGTTCGCCACGGATTCCACGACACTCGTGTACGGTTGCGGCGCTCGTACGATGAGGGGGAGACTTGGGGAGAAGCGACGATCTGTATTCCGGCGGTCGGCTATTATGTGACCAATAACGATCGTGTCGTGCGCCTGAGCTGCGGGCGTATCATTGTGCCGGGCGGCTTCCACCGCTGCCGCAGTGAGGATGACAAAGCTATAGGATCCTGGGACTCGCGTTGTACTGCCTATTACTTCTATTCGGACGACGACGGAAAGAGCTGGAAGGAATCGACACCGTGCTATATGCCGACTGTAAACAGCACCAGCGGCCTGCAGGAACCGGGGCTGATCGAGCTGAAAAACGGAATCCTCTGGGGCTTTGCGCGTACCGATCTCGGGCGACATTACGAGATGTTCTCGTTTGATCGCGGCGAGACCTGGACGGTGCCGCAAGCCTCGCGCTTTACGGGAGCGTGTTCACCGCTTTCGATGAAGCGCGACCCTCGCAACGGCAATCTGATCGCGGTCTGGAATCCGATTCCGCAATACCTTGGTCAGGAACGTTTTCCCGAATGGAACGGTGGGCGTACACCGCTGGTGACAGCAGTAAGTGCTGATGACGGTAAGACCTGGAGCGAACCGTTGGTTCTGGATGATGATCCGCGTTCCGGTTACTGCTACACCGCGATCCACTTTGTCGGTGACGACGTGTTGCTGGCCTATTGCGCCGGCGGCGTCGGCGACGGTTGCTGCCTTTCACGGTTACGCATCAGGAAGTTGCCGATTCCGACCCCGGACATCTGAGTGTTCGAGTAAGGTCAGCCACCTGAAAATTGAAACAAGTTTGAGCCACCGGATTTCCGGTGGCTCGGCTTGTTTTAGAAGGGCTTGTTTTATAATTAGGATGCTACGGGACGACGTAACGCAGGACTTGCTCGACCCGGCCGGGATTGCAAGCGCCGTCGCGGTGCCAAGTGGCGTCTATTTGGCCGACTCCGCGTTAAGTTTCGCCAATGCTTCTTGAGCTGCGGCCCATCCAGCGGCGGCGACGGCCGGATCCGGCGGTGTATCCATGAAATAAGACTCGCGGCAGGCCGCCTGGTCGACCCGACTCTCGTCGATGTCGGCGCGAATGCCGAATTCGGCCAGACGGGGCGGATAAAGGGCGGCGCAGTGTGCGCAGTAGTCGTGATGGGGTTTGAAATGATCATACTCGAGCAGGCGACCCTTGGAGGGGCAATAGCGCATATTCAGGGTGAATTCGCCGGTCCCGTCCCTGTTCAGGTAGAGATCCATGACGAAGTCGGCCGCCTCTTCGTTGAGAGTGTGCGTCCAGTACTTGAAGCAACCGAAGAGACCATATTGCTCGACGTAATTGGCGAGAGCGCTCGGTCGATCACGTATATAGGCCCAGTAATCCGTGACGGCGGAGTAGCCGTCCTGTTCTTCCAGCCAGGAAAACAAAAGGCTGTAAGAAGGAATAAATTCAGTGCAGGAAATCATTGCACACCTCCTTGAAAAATTGTTGTCTCCATTCTAACACGGATAAGGTCAAAGCAGACAACGATTATTTTGTGATAAACTGAAATAGTTATTTTAAGGAACGAATATGTCGGTAGAGGAGAGTAGAAAGCACGTGAGGGGACAGCAGAAAAAGCCCTCCTTGTTAAGCCGGGGGCTCAAGAGGATTCGCAAGCGACGCTATGTTCTGCGAGTCTTTACATTGCTGTTATTGACGGCGCTCGTTCCGCTGTTGGTTTTGAGTGTGCTGTACACGTCTTTAATGCGGAAGAGAATCATTGCCGATACGGTTGAGAAGAATCAAAATTATTTAGGGAATATTGTTAATGCCACGAATGTTCTGACACAGCAGATTGAACAGACCCTGTCCGGCCTTTCTGCCATGAGCATCCTGCAAGATTTTTCCAAGTTCCCCTACGGTCCTTATTATGAGCGGGTCAAGGCGCCCTATCCCGGGGACACGCTTGCTCAACTGTATAAGTATCTGTATGATAAGCGCGCTGTCATTCACGCATTGCGAGCCATACAGATGAGCAATGAAAGCTTTTCGGCAGTCTATTTTATCGACGTAAAAAAGAACATTGTGCTGGATGCCTTGGGCTTACAGTCCGATATTGAACAGTACGAACGCGGTTTTCTCGATGCGGATCTGCAAAGCGGTCAGACGGGGGAGTCAGGGGAGTCGGAGGAGAAAGAGTTCGGTTTGCTGTATCGCCGCCCGTTTGCCAACCCGAGACAGATTCCCGAAGTATTTAACTTAACCGGTCAAATGAAGCAGCTTCCGCTCGGCAAGACCGCGTTGGTGGATTTACGATATCCGATTATCGATGAGTATGGTGTTGTAAATACTTATCTGTCGATCTATGTTGATGTAGAGAACCTACACGAATCGACAAAATTTCTTAATCACTCTCCGGATGATCATGTACTGATTCACACTGATTTGGACAATATAGTGCGTAGCAGTCTTACGGAGGCCTCGGATGAGTTGTACGGTGAATTCGTCCGGTATATCGAGACAACGAATTCGGAGGGAGACAGGTCACGGGCGGATCAGAAGTTGATCCACATCGACAACTCCCCTTATCTGATCAGCATAAATAGCGATAGCCACTACGGCTGGACATATTACTGTTTTTCAGATTTGAAGCAGCCCTGGGAGCAGATGGACATTATTGCGCGGGATATCTTGTTGTTGGCTGCCGCTTTGCTGCTCATGGCGATTATTTTTGGTTTTGCTGCTTCGCAACGGATCTATCGACCCATCAACCGCCTGCTGAACCTGATCCGTACACAGGGAGCACATGATGACTTGCAGCTGGGGGTAACTTCGGGTGACGAGCTTGCTCTATTGGAGACGGCGCTACGACAGCAATTGACAACCGCGGATATGCTTACCGAGCAGATTGCCGCGGATGTGGAAATTTACCGGGAGATTTTTCTGCAGCTATTGATCAGCAGACCCTTAAGCGGCGACCTGGTTCGGCAAAGTTTCGAATATTTTAATCTGGGTCTCGACCCGGAGCGGTTGCGAATTGTCATTTTTGCTTATTCTACGGAGATAACCGAGCTCGGGACAGATGATGCTATTGTCTGGGATGCGGAGACAGGTTCTCCGCCGGTGTCGGCTGCGGAAAACATGGCACTTTCCGCCGAGTTGAGTGACGCCGTCACAGCTCTATTCTTGAGTGAATATGGCATGCACACCTGTGTGCTCAGTCTGGACAATCGACGGCTGATTGTATTCACGACACAAAAGGAATCAGATTTTGTGCCGGAGGAAGCCGCTGCAAGCCTGTCCGCTCAATTCGGGCTGACAATCAGAGCGTGGGGCAGTCCTGAATGTACCGAACCTGAGAATATCTGCGCAACTTATAACAACCTTCTCAGCGCCATTGCGCGGGAGACCGAGTTCCCCGATGCTACGAATAGTGAGTCTCAGGCTATCGAAGAGGCAACGACGGCAGATAATCCGTTCTTCGCCGGGAATTTACACTTGCAGCTTGTCCATTTGTTGCGTCTGGATAAGACTACTGCTGCGGCGGAGTTGTTGCGAGAGACATTGCACGCGGCGGTACAGTCCTGCACCAAAGTACACGGTCTGCGGATCAGTGCCGTACAGATTTGTCTGCAGATCTATATGGCGGCGACGGAACTTGACGTATATGACGAGATGTTGCGCCGCCAGGAGATTACGGGACAGATGAATATCATTCAAAATATCTGCCGAACGGACAGCCAGCGGGAATTAACCGAGGCGGTTTGCGATTTCGGGGAACTGCTGTTCAGGACGTACAGGGCACGTCCCGTGACGGCACAATCGGAGTATGTTCGCATGGCCAAGGAAATTATTGCCCGCGACAGCGCCACCAATATAACTTTGAGCAAAGTAGCAGAGGAAATTCCGCTCAGCCCGGCATATTTGAGTCGGATTTTACATGAGGAGACCGGCTCTACATTCAGCGAACACTTGACTCGAACAAGAATTCAGAACGGTTGTGCTTTGTTGCGAAATACTAATTTAACAATTGCCGAGATCAGTTATCGCGTCGGTTATCAGCAGGTTAACTATTTTGTACGATTATTTCGTCGTCATATGCATGTTACACCGGGTGAATATCGCAAAGCATACCGTAGCGGCAGAAATTCTAAATAGAGCAAAAAAATGCAATGAATCAAAAAAAAGTGTCCTTTTGTACGGCAGAGGGCTCATGCTACTATGACTACGACTGGAGTTTTCAACCACTTACTATCGTATCACGGGATTCATCACGGAATTACGGATCGTTAAGGGGTGGGAAAGCAAAATCTGAAGCATAAAGAAAATCTCCGAGTCACAAATATTGAGGAGGGAAAAGAAATGAAAAAAAACACGCGTAAACTTTTTCGTCGTAGTCTGCTTGTGGCTTTGATTTTGGCACTGATGGTGCCGATGTTCACAGCTTGTAAGCCTGCTGACGGCGGCCAGGCAACCGATCCGCCGACCGGCGGAGCTCAGCCGACCAAGGCTCCGACGGCAGCTCCGACGGCAGCACCGACGGATGCACCGCCTACCGAACCGAAATTTGGCAAGATCGTGATCTGGTCCAATGAAGGCGGTCCGTGGAATGCGCCGGTTCCCAGTGATCCGGAGTATCTCGAAAGGCTACATGACTACATTCTGGAGAATGCCGGAGTGGATGTCGAAGTAATCCTGCCGCCGAAAGATTCCGATGCAGCGACGCAGCGTCTGGCGATCTTGCTCAGCGGCAATGAACAGATGGATGCTTTCAAGGGCAACGTAAACAACTATTATGCTAAGGGAGCAATCCAGCCGCTGGACGATGCGCTGGCTAAGTACGGACAGCCCTGTTTTGAACTCTGGCCGGAGACCTACGGCGGCGGCTGGGCCGGAACAAAAGGCACTGACGGCAAGATATACGGTATTCCCAACCTGCCTTCGTTGGCCGGTGCGACGATATATCTCAACAAGCACATGATGGAAAAATCCGATCTGGATACGACAAAACTGCCGACCTCGATGGAGGAATTGTACACGATTCTCAAGACCTTCCAGGAGAAAGATCCGGCTGGTGACGGTCAGACAATTCCCATGCTCCTAGACCTTTACGGCATGAACATGACCATGGCCGCCGGTTATATGGATCAGGGTTTAGACTGGAATATGAAGGGTTGCTTTGACAAAACAGATCAGAAGTACAAGCCCTACGTCTTTGCTGATGGCTACAAGGACTTTATTACCGAGATGGCCAAGTGGTACTCCGAGGGTCTGATCTACAAAGAGGCCTTCACGATCAATCGTGAGCGTCAGATGGAACTGATCGGCATGAACCGTGTTGCGGCAACCGCTCTGTGGTATACGACGGTCACCACTCCGCTACGCGATGCCTGGCAAGCCGACGATACCGTTGATCTGCTTGTGCCTGCCGAGCTTAAGGGGCCCACAGGCTACTCCAAATCGATTACCGACACCGGAATAGAGGGCTGGATGGTACCGAAAAAGTCGAAGATGGTCGATAGCGTGGTCGCCTATATTGCCTGGCTTCAGTCCGACGTAAGGAATTACCATACGGTGCATCAGGGATTTGAAGGCGATTACTGGAAACTCGATGAAGAACTGCCCGGTGGCAAATATGCCATGGTCAATATTCCGCCCCCCGAGGGCCAGAATAAAAAGTATTACGGTGATTTCTTCATCGGAGGCTCTTTTGCCATGACTCAGAAGATAGTTTCACGTCAGGCGGATGGCAGGGTTATGATGGATTTACAATATATCGAAAAACATATCACGGATACCGTTCGTACCCGCCAGCCTGCCACGATGGGATTTTCTTTCCTGTTCGACCTGGCAAAAATCGAAGAGTCTGTCTCTCGCACAGATATGAACACCAAGATCGCCAGCGAACTGACTAAGTTCGTCATGGGTACCCGCCCGCTGGACGAATGGGATGCCTTCCTCGAGGAACTCAAGGAGGTTGGTCTGGACGCCTGGATTGAAGCTTTTACCGAGCAGTACAATACACATAAGATCAAATAAACTCATTCATTGACTATCTACGGTCGCTTCCGGATCGGGGATGCACAACGTCCCCGATCCCGGAGCCGGGCGTATGTGGTATCATCCGGGGAATTCTCGACAGAGGCGACAGAATCGAAGGAGAGGTTTAAAATGGCGAAAACAAGTATGCTTTTACCGAAAAAAGGAAGGAGGTGGAGCGCAGTCAGGCGGCACATGCCGTACTATCTGCTGATCCTGCCCGGTCTGGTTTGGTTCATCATCTTCAAATATGTGCCGATGTACGGGGTCAGCATCGCTTTTAAAAACGTGACACCCTTTGAGACGGTGGAGGATATGATGAGGTCACCTTTCATAGGGTTCAAGCATTTTAAGACTTTCATCAATTCTTATTATTTCGAAATATTGATGAGAAATACGCTGGAAATCAGTCTGCTGCGCCTTGTTTTCGGTTTTCCGATGCCGTTGATTTTCGCACTTCTGCTGAATGAGGTTCGTAACAATCGCTACAAGAAAATCGTACAGACCATATCCTATCTGCCGCACTTTATTTCCTGGGTAGTTGTCTCCGGATTGGTGACGATGATTGTGACCACGGATGGCGGCCTAATCAATAATCTGCTTGTACTCATGGGCAGAGAAGAAATTTACTTTTTGGGTGATCCCCGCTATTTTCGTTCGGTTTTAATTATTTCCGGTATCTGGAAAGAGTTGGGTTGGAACACGATTATTTATTTGGCTGCGATTACAGGTATCGACACACAATTGTACGAAGCGGCGGTAGTCGACGGTTGTGGGCGTTTTCGCCGTGCCATCCACATCACTCTCCCCGGCATTGCTAATATCGTCACCATTCTCCTGATTTTTTCGATCGGCGGATTGTTGGATGCCGGCTTTGAACAGATTATGCTACTTTACTCCGAACCGGTTTACGATGTTGCCGACATTATCGACACATACGTCTACCGCAAGGGAATGATTGAGATGAACTATTCTTTCTCAACAGCGGTTGGTCTCTTTAAGTCGGTAATAGCAATGGCATTGATCATTATCGCTAATGTAACAGCAAAGCTCTTCGGTCGCGAAGGATTGTGGTAGGAGGAAACTATGGAACGGAAAACACTGATCAGATCTAGGCGAAAAAAATGGCGTGTCGATCGGATTACCTGGTTTGACTATTTCAACGTAATTTTGCTCGCTCTTCTCTCCCTGACTTTCATCCTGCCCTTTCTCACTGTGGCCGGCTCATCTTTATTGGGCTACGAAGAGAGCGTGCGTCGCGGTACCATACGCGTGATTTTCCCGGAGTCGCCGGATTTTGCCTGCTATAGAATTCTGCTGGGACGAAACTCGGCGGTTTATCGGGGCTATTTTATTACTATCCTGCGCGTGATAGTCGGCACGACCCTGAACCTGCTCTTTACCGGGACGATGTCCTACGGGCTCTCCAAGCGCTCCCTGCCCGGTAAGAATACCTTGACGACAATAGTGTTCTTTACCATGCTGTTCAGCGGCGGTCTTATTCCGAATTATCTGCTTTACCAGCTACTTGGCATAACTAATACATTTTGGGTGATGATTCTGCCGCTACTGATTAATCCCTGGTGGATGTTTATCATGCGCAACTTCTTCCGGGAGATTCCCGACAGCATTGAAGAGTCGGCGCTGATCGACGGTGCTTCGCCGTTCCGAATTTTTTTCGTCATAATAATTCCCCTCTCCGCTGCCTCTTTCGCAACGATCGGAATGTTCTATGCGGTCATGCACTGGAATGCCTGGTTCGATGCTGCTGTATTTATTACCAATACGAAGTTGTACCCGGTGCAGGTGCTGATGCGCAATGTCGTGCTGTCAGCCACCTCTACCGATTTAAATAATGAGGTTTTGTCGGGATTTTATAATAAACCGCCCACCAATGCGCTTAAATCCGCGATGATTGTGGTTTCGACTTTACCGATTTTGGCTATCTATCCGTTCATCCAAAAGTACTTTGTCAAAGGAATGGTTGTCGGCTCGATCAAAGGATAGCCGGAACAATCATCGAAGAGCGATTCAATAGTGTAGGGAGGGACTATGGTTCTGGAGGGGTTCGCGGATTTTAGCCGCGGTAGGTGTGAGGATGCCGGTTTTGATCTTTTCGTCGATCATCACGGAGTCGTACGTCGGATTAGAGATTTTGATTTAAACGGAGACGGTCATTTCGACCTTGTACTTCCCAATAGCCACGGGAACATTGAGCGCGGCCCCGTGGCTATTTTTCGTTTTACGGGTCTGGGCTCGAAGGACGGACCGTTAGCTGACGCGGCGGGAGCAACCCAACTTGATTGGGTACCCGATAACAGCACGCGGATCGGTGTGGTTCCGGCGGGTAATGAGGATCTCAATGCCGAGATCAACGGCGAAACGGTTTTCCCGCCGGCTATGCGCTCGGCCGCGGCAGTCGAGCAACGTCTGGCCCACGATTCCGGTTGGTGCGCGCTGGTTCGCGATATCGATGCGGACGGATATCCCGATTTGCTTGTTTGCACTGCTGAGAACGGTATTTCATCGGAATTAAATTCCTATATCTACTGGGGCGGTCCCGAGGGTCTGACCGGCGAATATACGGAATTGCCGACGAGCGGTGCCTATAAGGCCGAGCTTTATGACCTGACCGGGAACGGCCTGTTCGATATATTGTTCACCTCGGCCTGGTACGACCATCATAATCCCGGTGTCGACCGCGGACAGACGATATATCTGCAAACGGCACCGCGGGTTTTCGAACCGCAACCTATTGAATCGACACCGACTGCGATCGCCGCTACCGGGGTGCTCTGCGCGGATTTGAACAATGACGGTTATCCGGAGCTGGTCTATACCTCTCTGCGTCGCGGTATGGATGGTGCGACAGAGGCGGTAATTTATTACGGTCGTCCCGTCGAGAAATTGTCTGTGGAGGAGGAAAAAAGTGCGATTATAATAGGTCGCCTGGCCTTCCCGCGCGAGCCGTTCCGCCTGCCGACCAATTTTTCGCATCAGGTTAAGGCTTTTGACTATAAGGGAGACGGCTATCCCGATTTGTATGTCGGCTGTCAGAATTACATTCGGATTTTCCACAATGATCGGGGCAGTTTCCGTCCGGACAATTACACGGATATTGCGACGCAGGGTGTGTCCGGACAGTTCATGTTCGGTACTTTGGCCTTTACGTTCGCCGATGTTGATTACGACGGGCGTGCCGAATTTCTGATTGCGACCGACCATGGCCTCGAGGTTCGGCGACCTGAAGACCCGACCCATCTCGTTACGACTATCGGTTCCGAAGCCTACAGTTCGGTGAGTGTGATGCGCGGTGGAGCGGACGATGCCATTTATATTTTTACGACGGAAATGACCAGCCCGATTTCCTATGATACGGAGTCGCCTTTGTACCGGATCGACCGCCGAAGCGGTGCTACCGAACTCGTTATGTATTTGCCGACGCACGGCGCGGTCAATTCGACCTGGGGCGATCTGGACGGTGACGGTTGCCCCGAATTGATTGTTTGCAATACGTTGTCCGGTCCTTCCCAACGCAATCCGGAATTTCCGATTTTCGTCTATCCCTCCGTCATGAAAGGGGAGCGAATGACCTTCCCCGCTTCCGAGCGACGCAAGTATCCGGTGCTCTTTACCTGTCATTCCAACACCATAGCCGACCTCGACAATGACGGCGTGAATGAGATGGCGGTTACCAACCGCTCCGGTTGGCGGCTATTCGATACGCCGAATGCGCGTCCGGGTGACTGGCCGGCACCGGAGCTCCATACGGACTTTCCGCACGGCGGTGATCTTATGAGCGGCGCGATCAGCGTGGCAGATTTCAATAAGGACGGTTGGCTGGATATCATTGATATTCCCTGGGTGGATGATGACCGACCGGAGACTCTGGCGAATTCCGCGACGGTCTGGTACGGCGGTCCGGACGGATTTTCGCCCGATCGCAGGCAAGTTCTGCCCTGTTTTGTGCGTGTTTCGCCATCCTGTATGCTAGCGGATATTGACGGCGACGGGTATTTGGATTTTATCTATGGACACGGGAACGGGCACGTAGGAATTCTTTACGGCGGTCCGGAGGGCTTCGATCTGGATCGCAATGAAGTCATCCCACTGTCTAATGTCGACGGGGCGCTGATTTTCGGTATTACCGCCGGAGATATTGACGGTGATGGGGAATTGGAACTGATTGTCGCATCGGGCGGACATTACACGCGGCGCAAGTCGCATGTGTGGATTTTGAGACGACGCGACGGTGTTTATCCTCTGGAGGAACAGACCCAGTTCGAGACCGGCGGTACGACCGGCTTTCCCGCGTTGGCGGATATGTACGGAACCGGACGGCTCGACTTGATTCTGCCTTTCTATTCGACGACGACCACGCGTGAATTGCCCTTGCGCATATTCCGCAATAACGGACAGGGCGATTTCGACTGGGATAACCCCGAATATGTGGACTGTCCGGCTTCGATTGGCAGCCTGCCGATCGATTTGAACGGCAACGGCTATCCGGATTTGTTTATCTGCTGCCACCGCAATGATCTGGGGCATATAGTGCATTCGCAGCTGCTCTACAATTCGCCGTCCGGCCTGGATCGAGAGAATATTCAATATATGCTCGGTTATGGACCACATGATTTTACTCTCCTGCAGCCCGGCAATGTCCGAGATAAGAGCATATACGAATACTATACTTCGCCTCCGCTGAGTCTGCCGTCGCCCGCTGATCGTGAAGGTAAATTCACCTGGGACGGTGCGACACCGTTCTCGACGACGTTGGACTTCAGCTTCCGTTATTTATCTTCCGCTCCCGGTGCCGACGACACCGCAGATGATGTTGATGTTGCAGCTGTTTTGACGAATTGGACGGAATGGCGAAGCGGAACGGAGTCTGTGGATGAGGCAGGGGAGGTAAATGGCGGAGAAATCGCTCTAACCGATATTCCCGCCACAGCTCAGGGGGTACAATTCCGTGCCCGATTTGGTTCACCGCGTTTTGTCGGCTCGGCCGCATTACGTAAAGTAAAAATATTATAAGGAGTCATAACTATGAAAGAAGTTTTTCTCACTGATTTGACCAAGTACATCAGCCCGGAGAGCTATAGCACGCAGTCTCTGCCGTATCGCTGGCGGGCGATCAGCTATCGTACCGAGGAGCGGGAGGGTACAATGCTCTATGCTCCGCCGGGGTCGAATGCGCCGGAACTGAAGATTCGTCCGGAACTGTCCGGCTGGTATATTGTGCGAGTGGGTATGTGGAGCCCCTCTCGCGAGTTGCCAGCAGCCTTCCTGCGCGCCCGTCTGACGGGGGATCGGGGCTGGTCGCAGTTGCGGGTCGCGCAGATAAAGGAACGCGGAAAATTCATTGATGAGGTATTCTGGCGCTGTGCCGAGCTCACTCCGGAGACGGAGTTCCGATTTGCAATGTTCGGGTACTATGAGCCGCCTCAGGCGACGATTGCTTGGTTGCGTTTCATTCCGATGGACGCGGCGCAAATTGCCCAGGTGAAAGCCGACCGGGAGGACAACAGCGAAAATCTTCGTCTGCTCGGTACCCATGATATGCACTATCTGTTCTGCGTCAAGGATCCGACCGTGGCGGAGAATTTGTATGAGGAGATCGAAGTCTACCGCGAGAGTGATTTCGAGGTGCTGCATTATGAGTTTCTGACCGGCGGGCCGGATCTTGAGGACGAACTCAGCGAACTGAGTTGGGAGTTCGGCCGTATTGGAGATGTCTTCCACCGTTCCGGCGATTACTATTATCGTCTTTCGATGGAGAAGTTGCGGGCGGAAAACGCACGCCTACAGCTTTATAAGGATTTGGTCGACCTCACTCACTCAATGGGAAGACGTATGTACATGAGTTTCCGCACCCAGGCCTTCAGTGTCGACCCACCGTATGATGACGGGTTCACCACGAAGTTCTTTGACCGTAATCCACAGTGGCGCTGTGTTGCCCAGGACGGTTCGCAGATCAGCCGTATGAGCTATGCTTATGAGGGGGTGCAGGATCGCCTGATCCGCAATTATCTCTACATGTTGCAGACCGGTTGTGACGGAGTCAGCGTGTTGTTCAACCGCTGCTTCCCCTTTGTGATGTATGAGGAGCCAGCGGCGGAACGCTTCGCGGCGAAGTACGGAGTCCCGGGACATGAGGTGGCGTTTGACGATCCACGCTGGTGCGAACTGCGTGCCGAGATTGTGACCGAATACCTACGCAGGTTGCGAGCGGCTCTCGATAAAGCGGCCGAGGAAATGGGTCGGGAGCGTATAGCTCTTTCCATCCATATGTTGCTGGACAAGGAAACGAACTTCCTCTACGGTCTCGACGGACGTACGTTAGCTGTCGAAGGAATCGTCGACGATATCGTTGCCCATCCTATTACGGATAATCTGCAGGGTCGGTATCTGAGTTACTGCGAGTTCACCGATGAAGATCTGCAGTATTATGCCGACATGGTTAAGGGAACGAATGTTCGCCTGTATTGCGACATGTTTCCGCGCGTTATGTCGGTGGAAGAATATCGTACCAAGGCGGCACGCGCCTATGCACACGGATTCTACGGACTGGCGTTCTGGGATTCCTATTCTCGCCATTTCCGACGTTCGGAATGGGGCTGTGTTTCGCGGCTAGGTCATCGTGATGAGCTCAATGAGGAGTTTCCCGAATGGCGTGCGGAGCGCTCGGAACGGCTTGTTGAGGTGAGCGGCCACAGAGTTATGTACTGGCAACCCATTTGGGCATTATAAGCAGAACGGGTGGTCAGCGCCGAATACTTCGAGCAGCCATGTGCTTAAATCCACGATAATTGTGGTTTCGGCGTTAGCGATACTGGTGGTCTATTCGTTTATCACCGGTGCTCTATCTGTTTATCCAAAAGTGCTTTGTCAGAGGAATTGTTGTCGGCTCGATCAAGGGATAGTTAAAATGATGATATGACAAGTGATATAATGATAGCCAAAACAATCATCGGGAAATGATTGTAAAGAAAAGGAGAAGGGCTATGCTTTTGGAGGGGTTCGCGGATTTCAGCCGCGGCAGGTGTGAGGATGCCGGTTTCGACCTTTTCGTCGATCACCACGGGGTCGTACGGCGGATTAGAGATTTTGATTTAAACGGAGACGGTCATTTCGATCTGGTCTTGCCCAATAGCCACGGATACGTTGAGCGCGGTCCCGTGGCTATTTTCCGTTTTACGGGTCTCGGCTCGAAAGACGGACCGGTCGAAGGGGAGGAGCTCAGTTGGGTGCCCGATAACAGCACTCGGATCGGAGTGGTTCCGCCGGGTGATGAGGATCTCAACGCCGAGATCAACGGCGAAGCCGTTTTCCCGCCGGCTATGCGCTCGGCCGCGGCAGTCGAGCAACGTCTGGCCCACGATTCCGGTTGGTACGCGCTGGTTCACGATATTGATGCGGACGGATATCCCGACGTGCTTGTTTGTAACGCCGAGAACGGTATTTCATCGGAATTAAATTCCTACATCTACTGGGGCGGCCCCGAGGGTCTGACCGGCGAATATACGCAATTGCCTACGATCGGTGCCTATAAGGCCGCAATCTATGACCTGACCGGTAACGGTCTGTCCGATATATTATTCACCTCGGCCTGGTACGACCATCACAATCCCGGTGTCGACCGCGGACAGACGATTTATCTGCAGACGGCACCGCGGGTCTTTGAACCGCAGCCCGTTGAATCGACACCGACTGCGGTCGCCGCTACCGCGCTGCTCTGTATGGACTTGAATAATGACGGTTATCCGGAGTTGGTTTACACCTCTCTGCGCCGCGGGATGAACGGAGCGAGCCATGCGGTGATTTATTTCGGTCGTTCCGCGGAAGATCTTACCGCGGAAGAGGCCGAGAGGATGATTCAAATCGGACGCCTGGCCTTTCCGCGGGAGCCGCTCCGCCTGCCGACAGATTTTTCGCATCAGGTTGAAGCTTTTGACCATAAGGGCGACGGCTATCCCGACCTGTATGTCGGCTGTCAGAATTATATCCGCATTTTCCACAATGACGGGGGCAGTTTCCGTCCGGATAATTACACGGATATTGCTACACAGGGCGCGACCGGACAGTTCATGTTCGGCACTCTGGCCTTTACCTTCGCCGATGTTGATTACGACGGACGTGCCGAGTTCCTGATCGCGACAGATCACGGTCTTGAGGTTCGACGACCCGAAGATCCTACCCGTATTGTTACGACCATCGGTTCCGAAGCCTACAGTTCGGTGAGTGTGATGCGCGGCGGCGCGGACGATGCAATTTATGTTTTTACGACGGAGAGGGACAATCTGATTTCCTATGATATAGAGTCACCGCTACGCCGTATCGATCGCCGGAGCGGAGCCGCCGAGCTCGTTATGTATCTGCCGACACACGGGGCGAACAGTTCGACCTGGGGTGATTTGGATGGTGACGGCTGTCCCGAATTGATTGTCTGCAACACCATGGCCGGACCCTCTCTGCAAAGTCCGGAATTTCCGGCTTTCGTCTATTCCGCCGTTATGGATGGCGAGCGCATGACCTTCCCGGCCTCTGAGCGGCGCTCCTATCCGGTAATTATTACCTGCTATTCCAATGTTATTGCCGACCTCGACAATGACGGTGTGAACGAATTAGTGTTGACCAACCGCTCGGGTTGGCGGCTCTTCGACACACCGAATGCCTGTCCGGGCGATTGGCCGTCGCCGGAACTCCATAAGGACTTCCCACATGGCGCTGATCTTTCCACCGGAGCGGTTAGTGTGGC
>JAAZIX010000161.1 GCA_012800655.1 Clostridiaceae bacterium
ACCTCGTATTCGATGCCGGTGAGAGCGGTAACAGCCTCCGTTTCACCAAGACGACGCGCCGCGGTTTTGACCGGCGATAACTCATGGTGGCCGCGCGAACCGCTGGCCATGGAGATAAATTTAACATTGTGCCCGGCACGAATGTATTTTAGGGCGAGACCGCCGGCAAGAATGTCACAGTCATCCGGGTGGGCACCGATCATCAGCATGCGCAAGGTTTTACTCATAGTATTGCTCCTAGATCTGTTTTTATTATGTATAATGTGCCACAAAAAGTCATGGAAAGCAACGGCACGAGGTAAATTTTGCTAGGCATATGGTACAATTGGCAAGGACAATAGCTACTTCCTCACCGCGTTGTAGTTTTGAAAAGGGAGATAATGAAAATGACCAAAAACAAGCTAAGTTTAGTGGCAATGATTTTAGGGGTTATAGCATGCATCATATTATTTTCCGCCTACACTCGAGGCATAGAGACAAGTAATATTGCGGAAAAAATAGGATTGGCAATCGGCAAAGCAATAGTTCTGCCGTCCTTGATATCTACAAGTATAGCCGCACTGTTGAATGTTATAGGCTATTTTACTGTCAATAGAACATTGACTCTTATTTCTGCAATATTTTATGTGCTTGGGCTTATACTGATGCCGTTATGGGGGTTTGTCGGTATCCCGTCAATGATATTGCAATTTGTAGCATTTGCCAACATGAAAAAAGATGAGCCGCAAGTGTAAGCGAGAGTTTTTGCGGCAAGGAGGGGTGCGACTTTGCAGTGTGTAAATTGCGGCGCCAATAATGAAAGTACGGCCAAGTACTGCGAGTACTGCGGCTCGCCTCTTCCGGAGGATAAAGCCACCGTCTATGTCTTCAACAACTATTATGGACAGAAGGGCGACGAAGCTGACTCGGGACGGGGCAAGGAGCAGGAAGCGCAATCCGAGGTTCCGCCTTATCGCGACACTTACACCGGCGGAAACAGAGATTATTATCGGGGACACACGACCGAGGAATGGGCTAATTTGAATTGGTTTGATCGGCTTTGGATGATGTTCTTAAATTCACTCCGAGCGCCGTTTCGTTGGATCAGAAATAGTCGTTCCCTGAGAATTCTTCTGGTTTTGCTGGTTCTGTCCCTGTTGAGCAAAGAAGGAACAAGGCCGGCCTTTCTTGTTCCTTTTGTAATCTTCGTTGTTGTCGGTCTGGTTCGCCACTTTCAGCGCAAAAACAATGAACAGGGTCGAAAAAAATAAATAGCCTTAATAGTGTAGTGGTGTAAGCGGAGAAATAATGCGAATCGGTATAGCGGTATTACTGGGCATGGAGGCCGTCGTGGCGGCCGAATTGCGCCGGATGGGATACGAAGAAGAGGCGATTTCCTCTCGCGACGGGATGGTTTATCTGATGACTGGCAACGATCGCCAAACGGTTTCGCGCGATATCGCTCGATTGAATATCTGGTTGCGCGCCGGCGAACGGGTTTTTCTTGAAGTCGGCCACGGTTCGGCCCCGGATTTTGATGAATTATTTATTTTAACGTCTTCGTTGCCGTGGAATGAGTTCTGCCCCCAAGGATGTTTTATTCATATTGAACGCGGTTATTCGCGACGTTCGCGCCTGGAAGGCGTTCCCGCCTGCCAGGCAATTATAAAGAAGGCGATTGTCCGGAGTGTTCTGCGGGCGCGTAATATGCCGGAGACGGCGCGGCTGGAGGAAGATCCGCTCAAGGGCCGCATCGGGGTGCATTTCGCAATCATTGACGACGAATGCAGTCTGCTGATCGATACCAGCGGCGTCGGCCTGCACAAAAGAGGCTATCGTATCCGAAACACGATGGCGCCGCTACGCGAATCGCTTGCGGCCGGAATGCTTTTGCTGGCGCGACGAGAGGAACTGGGCGGGATGAACAGTGACGAAGCGATCTGGGATCCCTTCTGCGGCGGCGGCACGATACCGATCGAGGCGGCTCTGATCCTCAGCAACACGGCTCCGGGACTGGATCGGAGTTTCGCCGGCGAGGAATGGCCTTATCTGGATCCTGCCGCCTTCAAAACGGCACGGGCGGAGGCCCTGGCCGCGATTGTGCAGGAACCGCCGGAGCGCCCGATGATTATCGGCAGCGATATCGACGTCGGCGTATTGGAGCACGCGCGCTTCCATGCCGAACGGGCGGGCGTGGAAGACTGGATCGATTGGCGGGTTTTCGACGCAACGGAATTAAAGCCGAAATACATACATGAGCAGACGGGGATGGAGCGTTGCCTGGTTATGGCCAATCCGCCCTGGGGCGAGCGCCTGATGCAGGCGGCCGCCGTTGAGGAAATCTATCGTAATTTAACGCGTAATCTCTTTGCCGAAGGTGTCGGTGCGGCGGGGATTCGTCTCTATCTCTTTACCGCCGACGAGGATTTTGAAACCGTTGTCGGCTATCGCGCCGATCGGCGGCGTAAATTGTATAACGGAATGGTGCGTTGCACCTTATTCCAATATTATCGCCAATACCCGGAGAAGATTAGCGCCGGTCGCCCGAGCCGTCCGCGCCGTGCGCGGCCTTCCGCCACAACTTCGGGTGCGGTAAGGGATAGCCGCCAACCCAAAAGCCGCCGCAACAATGACGATCGGTCCCGGCCGCGTCGCTAAGTTTATGTGACAGATAGATTACAGAGATTTTACAAAGAGGAGATTTTTATACATTTTACACCGTCGAAAAGGAGTAATTATCGTAGTATAAAGCTGTTTATCCACAAATAGCTCCACATTATCAACAGTGGTTAGAGGGAGAGCG
>JAAZIX010000013.1 GCA_012800655.1 Clostridiaceae bacterium
ATCCGGATACGAACCGCTTTATTGCCGTGACCGGTAGCGGTGATCGTGAAATTGTCGTCGGCTATGTCTTTTTCTGGAACTGGAGCAAGCGCGTTCCCTGGTTCGGTATCGGGGTGCGCGACGGCTTTCAAAGACAGGGGCTGGGCACACTCATGATGCAGTATGCCGTAGATGCCGCACGCGCGCATCGCAAAGGCGGCATCATCTTGACCACTCGCCAGGACAATGTCCGCGCCCAGGGCCTCTATAAAAAATTCGGTTTCGAAATCATCGGTCAGGATCCGCGTAACGAATTCCTTATGATATTGAACTTCCCCGATGAAGAGCTCGGGGAGGCATCGCTCTGATGTGCGCAATGTCTACACAACCCCGGCGAATTATCGCTGTTCACGATTTGAGCGGCTACGGTTCCGGTTCCATAACCACGGTTCTCCCCGTCTTGGCGGCGGCGGGCTTTGAGGTATGCCCTTTGCCGGTGGCAGTTCTCTCCGCACATACCGGGGTTCCGGGCTTCACCTACCGGGATCTCAATCCGATCTGGTCGGAATGGCTGGCGCATTGGCGTGCAACGCTCGACAGAGTCGACTACATCTATACCGGTTTCCTCTCGGCGCCCGGCCAAATCAAGCAAGTTCTGGATTTTGTCGCCGCCTATCCCGAGGCCATGCTAATTGTTGATCCGGTCATGGGTGATCACGGCGAAATCTATCCGACGTATACGCCCGAGCTCTGCGATGCCATGGCCGCCCTGACGACACATGCCGAGCTCCTTCTGCCCAATCTGACCGAGGGATGCCGCCTTGTCAACCTGCCCTACCCCGCCTACGGACGCCCCGACTGGCCCTTCATCCGCCGTCTCCTAACAAAGTTATACCGAGCCGGCGCGCGACAAATCGTCCTCAAGGGAATCAGTCTGCATCCTGTCGATCTGCCCCCGGAACTGACCTCACTTGCCGAGCACCGCGGCGAACACCTAAGCAATTTTATTGTCGGAAAAGATGCGAATTTGACCGTTGTTACCCATCCGCGTCTGCCAATCTCGGTGGACGGTAGCGGTGACTTCTTTGCGGCAAATGTTATTGCCAAGCTGTATGGTTCGACGGCACCAACTCCGTCTGTAGCTTCAAATGGCTCATCAAAGCGGCTTATTGAAAGTGTTTTATACGCCATACGACTAACCATGGCGGCTCTCAGCCAAACCGCACCCGAACGGGAAGAATACGGTCTGGACTTCATACCTGTCTGGTCAAACGTCCTGCAGACGCAGTCTGACTCGGCGCTCTTCCCGGACAAAGATATTGTTATTACACACATAAAGGATTTTAAATGTGAATAAAGACACGAATAATCTCAAAACCAACTCCGAACATCGGACAAGCCGGACGCGCGAGGTAGATCGGATACGTATGCTAGCTTTGGGCGGCCTCATCGCCGCATTGACCTTTGTCCTAACTTTTAGTTTGAAAATACCGACCTTCAGCACTCACGGCTATGTCCACCCCGGCGACACGGCGGTCGCCCTGGCAGGCGTATTGCTGGGCCCATGGTTCGGAGCGGCAGCGGCCGGACTCGGTTCGGCATTGGCCGACGTGGTCGGCGGATATTTCCATTACGCGCCTGTCACTTTTCTGATCAAAGCAGCAGACGCCGCTGTTGTCGCAATAATTTTCCGCAACCTGGTGCGCATCTTCCGGTCGCGCTCGGGAGAGGTTTCGAATTCGGAAGCTGACGACACTTCTGCCGCTACAACACCTCGTCTCGGTATCGGGCGGGCGCTGGCGGCATTTGTAATCGGCGCCGCCGCCGGCGGTCTGCTTATGGCCGGCGGATATTTCTTCTACGAAATTTTTCTCTATGGAGTTCCCGCCGCCGTAGCCGATCTGACCGGAAATTTAATCCAGGGTGCGTTTGGCGCCGTGACGGCGACCATAATTTTTGTACCGCTGGCCAAGATCGGGCTCGGCGAACTCGCCGAATTGAACCTTAGGAGTTGAGTATCATGAGTGACCGCGCCGCAACTATCAATCGAGACTCGGAGATAACTCGCGACCTCCTTATAGAACGCGCTCGGGAGGCGGCGGAGCGGGCCTATGCGCCCTACTCCGGTTTTAAGGTCGGTGCGGCACTACTTACCGCAAACCAAAAAGTCTTCAGCGGCTGCAATGTCGAAAATGCCTCTTACGGCGCCACCGTCTGTGCCGAACGAGCCGCGGTTTGTGCGGCCGTTGCACACGGCGAAAACAGCTTTACACAAATAGCCGTCGTAGCGCTGAGTGCTGGTCAACTGCAACTCGCCCACCCCTGCGGCATCTGCCGCCAGGTTCTGGCCGAGTTTGCCTCACCGGATCTTCTCATTCATCTTCTGGACCCGGACGAAGGTCTGCAGACCCTGCGGTTTGGCGATATATTCCCGCTTGCCTTCGAACTGTAATCGAGGCCGAGCACAATGGAACGGTCGCTGGTTTGCGTGGTCTCGGCCTCGATGAATATTAATGTATTATTCGACTACTTGGCCGCTGCAAAACGCTCCGCAACGACATCCCAGTTAACGACGCTCCACCAGGCCTTCAGGTAATCACCGCGGCGGTTTTGATATTTCAGATAATAAGCATGCTCCCAAACATCGTTGCCGAGCAGGGGGACGGCCCCGTCACTGAGTGGGCTGTCCTGATTGGGTGTGCTGACAACCTTCAGTTCACCTTTATCTAGCACGAGCCAGACCCAACCGCTACCGAAGCGGGAAGATCCGGCATTCTCGAACAGCGTTTTGAACTCGGCAAAGCTGCCGAAGGCGGTGTCCATAGCTGCGGCAAGTTCACCCTCCGGGGCTGTCGCGCCTCCGGGTTTCATGCTCTCCCAGAACAGTACATGGTTGGCATGTCCGCCGCCGTGGTTGCGCACCGCCTGACGCCGGTCTGCCGGGACCTGATCCAGATTCTTCAGTACTTCCTCGATCGTCTGACCACCCAGATCGAGCCCCTCGATCGCTTTGTTAAGGTTATTCACATACGTCTGATGGTGCTTTGTATGGTGGAGCTCCATTGTTTCTTTATCTATTACCGGCTCAAGTGCGTCGTAAGCATATCCGATTTCGTTTAATTCATAGGCCATTTTCTTGTCCTCCATATATCTTGTTTTTCGGCTCCGCCCGTAAAATATCTCTGGCACAGAACCTGGAGTTAGCATAACCTAATTTGCGTTGCCCTGCCGTAACATATGTTGCGGTTTTTGACTCCCGGAAAGATAAATGCTAGAGTATCCGCCGTGAGGCTCTGAGCCTTTGCAATGTGTAGAGAAAGTTCTGACTGATCGTAAAATGTTTCAAAGTAATTTGTCCCCCAAACAGCAACGTTTTATTTTTGGCGCGCTGATGACTTACGTGTTTGCTTATTTTCTGCGGAACAATTACGCCGTAGCCCTACCCGCATTACTGGAGAAAACAGGTATCAGTCGTGAGCTCGGCGGACTGCCGATAACGGCCTCTTTTATCAGCTACGGCATCGGACAGATCGTTTTCGGCCTGTGCGGTGATCATCTGCCGCCGGGCAAAATGATTGCCTGCGGATGGACAATTACTATATTATCCAACATTTTACTACCTTTGTTGCTGCCTCTGTTCAACATTATAATTACGTCAGTCTCTCTGGCTCTGGCTCGACGTATTCGAAACGAGATAAAGAGCATAATGATCCTGGGTATATTCTGTGCTCTGAGCGCCGGTTTCTTACACCTCTTCCTGGACCGCTCCGTCGTACTGACAATTACCCTCCTTATCTTGGTAGCCGGATTCACGAACAGTATGAACGTGATCGGAACGGTCAATGTTCCCGCCCGATACCACAGCATCAATCGCGTCTCATCCATATCGGGAGTGACTAATTCGGCCGTATACATCGGAAGTGCTGTCTCGGTCTGGGGGATTGCCAAACTAAGCGTAGATCTGGGTTGGCATTTTACGACGGCGATGTGGTTTTATTTGGCGCTGGGGCTGACGGTGATTGCGGCTCTTGCGATCCGAATCTGGACGGCTTTCATTAGAAAGATCTAGATGTAGACCCTAACTGATACCGGCCGGGAACCAATCGGCCAGTCGCTCTCGTAAATTGGCGTAAATTGGCGTAAATTGGCGCTAATTGGTTTACTCGGGGGCTTGACGAATTTTTTGACTGCGGTTATACTGCTCGAAACGCAGTGATCGGGAAGAAGTAAGCTGCTTCACCTCCTCCCAGAGAATCGCCGGTTGGTGCAAGGCGAAGAGGAGAAGGCGGACGAATACATCCCGGGAGCGGGGCTCTGAGCGCGGCGGCGACGTAAGTCGGCAAAGCAGGTAGGCGGCCACGGGGGACGCCCGTTACAGCGACAGAGTATGCGACCGTTTTGTCTGCGGTCAGAGTACTTGCAAAGGCTTTGTCTCGTGAGAGCGAAGTGAACAGAGGTGGTACCACGGTGAACAGCCGTCCTCGAAATTACGGAGGGCGGTTTTTTGTTGGCCCCTTCCGAATAAAAAGACAAAGAGGTAAAAAAACAATGTCAACAATCAAATTCTACAGCGGTGAGACCATGCCCCTGGAAATGCACAAGGTGCGCGTGGTCCAGAGACTCCACCTCCTCCCCGTCGAGGAGCGTCTGCGCACTCTGCAGGAGGCCGGCAGCAATCTGTACATGATCCCGAATCGGGCAATCTATATGGACATGCTGACCGACAGCGGCGTTAACGCAATGAGTGACGATCAGCTCGCGGCAATGATGAATCCCGACGACGCCTACGCCGGTTCGGAGACCTATTTCGAGCTCGAAGCCAAGTGTCGCGAAGTCTTCGGCTTCGACTACTTCCTCCCCGCCCATCAGGGTCGTGCCGCCGAAAATCTAATCGCCACCACCTGGATCAAGCCCGGCCATATTATCCCGATGAATTATCACTTCACGACCACCCGGGCGCATTTCACGCTCAAAGGCGGCCGCGTCGTGGAAATTCTCAAGGACGAAGGTCTGATCGTAGACAGCGATGAGCCGTTCAAGGGAGATATCGATCTCGACAAACTCCGTGCCGTTATCGAAGAGTACGGAGCGGAGAACATTCCTTTCGTGCGTATCGAGGCGGGAACCAACCTGATCGGCGGACAGCCGGTCTCACTCGCAAATATGATCGCTATCGAGGAGATTTGCCGTCCGCTCGGTATCAAAATGCTGATGGACGCCAGTCTATTACAGGACAATCTGTACTTTATCAAGCAGCGTGAACCCGGATGCCAGGATATGACGATCCGTGAGCTGATGCTCGAGGTCTGCTCGCATTTCGACATCTTCTACTTCTCCGCCCGCAAGCTCGGCTTTGCCCGCGGCGGCGGTATCTGCCTGCGCACAAAGGAAATGTGGGATGAGATGAAGGAATTCGTGCCGCTGTATGAGGGGTTCCTGACTTACGGCGGTATGTCGACCCGTGAAATGGCGGCTATCACCGTCGGTCTCGAAGAGACGCTGGATGAGGAAATCATCGCCCAGGGTCCCACGTTCATTGCGTACATGGTAGAGGAACTGCATAAGCGCGGTATTCCCGTTGTCCGCCCGGCGGGCGGTCTCGGCTGCCACGTCGATGCCGGCGCCTTCGTGCCGCAGATCCCCGGTCTCCAGTACCCGGCGGCCGCACTTTGCGCGGCCTACTATCTGGCCGGCGGTATCCGCACCATGGAGCGCGGCACCCTCAGCGAAGAACGCGACGAAGACGGCAACGAAGTCGTCGCCGAGATGGAGCTGATGCGTTGCGCCATGCCGCGCCGCGTTTTCACTCTGAGCCAAGTCAATTACGCCATCGACCGCCTGGCCTGGCTCTGGGACAACCGCCATCTGATCGAGGGACTGCGCTTTGTCGAAGAGCCCAACACCCTGCGCTTCTTCGTCGGACGTCTTGAACCGGTCAGCGACTGGCAGGAGAAGTTGGCCGCCGCTTTCCGTCGCGACTTCCCCGACAGTCTGTAAACCCCGTAATCTAACCGAAGCAAAAAGAACTCCCGGCCTGCTCGGGAGTTCTGCTTTTATTACGAGTCGCGGTCGATCTTGGAAGTCCAAATCGGTTCCGTCGATCTCGCGACGTAAGCCTCGGCTAGTCGCGGCGCCGCTGAATCAGCAGGTAGATTCGCAACAGTGAAAGTATAGCCGCCGTGGCTGAGGCAACATAGGTCAGAGCGGCGGCATTTAGAACCTTGCGCGCTCCGACCAACTCGTCCTCGCTCATCACTTCCTCTTCGCGGAGAGCCGCAATCGCCCGTCGGGAAGCGTCGAACTCGACCGGTAAGGTTATCAAAGTGAACACTGCGGTCAGCCCGAAGGCTATCATACCGATATTCATGATCAGGACACCGGCATTGCTTTGGATCAACAGTCCGACCAGAATCAGCGGCACTGAGATCCAAGAACCGATATTAACCGCCGGCACCATCAGAGTGCGTAGCTTCAGCGGTCCGTAGGAGGTCTTCTTCTGTAGCGCATGGCCGACCTCGTGGGCGGCCACACCGAGCGCCGCTACCGAAGTAGAGTCATGCACATTCTCCGAAAGATTCAGCTGCATATTGCGCGGATCGAAATTATCAGTCAGATGACCATGATTGCGCACGATCTGCACGTTCGTGACCTGATTACGGCGCAGGATTTGAGCGGCAACCTCCGCGCCGGTAATCCCCTGCTGTGTCGGTACCTTACGCCATTTCGCATAGGTTCGTTGAATATTAGCCGAAGCCGCCATGCTTAATAAAGCTCCTATGATTACCAGTATATAAGTCGGATCCCAATACATACGTTGCTCTCACCTTTCAATCTGTGGTTGATTTTACAGTCGCAATAATAGCATCTATGATTTTTTCGGGCAATTCGTCGTCAATGTTTGAATGAATGCGCATTTTGTCGCGTTTTCTGTCATAATTACCGCAAAGCAGAAAACCCGGCCTTTGCGGCAAATAATATTTCTGCACTACGAAAGGATAATGAGAAAACTATGAGAAGAAAAGCTACCTTTACCGCCCTTTTTCTGGCGTTGATAATTTTGTTGGGCGGATGTTACATCAACATTGATCCCGGCGGGCAGGTAAAGTCCACCACGGAAACAGTAGCGGAAACGACGACCGAGCCTGTCGAGGAAACCACTATTAATAACACAGACACCGAAGAGACAACAACGACTGAGGCTCCGACAACCACTACCGAAGCACCGACCGAGCCGCCAACCGAGGCACCGACCGAGCCTGCGGAGACCACGTCTGCGGATACCACATCTGCGGAGACCACGCCTGCTCCGAGCGATTCCGACGATCTGCCGGCAAGCGTCAAAAAATATAAAGGCGCCTTTGAGGGAGCCGGCTATAATATAGTCATGGTGGAGGGAATTGCCGGCGAAGGCGGCACCCTTACCTTTAACGACGGAACCGAGGGACTTACTGTCGTTTGCTTCGAGGCCGAGACCAAAGAGGTTTTTGACTTTACCATGGATATTATGATTGACATGGTCAGTAGCATCGGCGACGTGGAGACCATCAAAGAGGATGATATGTATCATGCGACCGTGGAGATGGAAGGAGCTGCGCTGTTCGAATTGCATGCCGAAGGCAAACGTTTGCTCTTTCTAACTGTCGTGCTAATCGGAGAAGATAAAACCGAGGCGATTAATGAGATCTACTCCCTGGCGGACATGACTCGGCCGGAGGGCTAAAAAACAGACAAGATTCATCGGCTCGGAGAGCCGATTAGGACGGCGGTTTGCGAACGGGCGAACCGCCGTTTTTATATAATCCTCATCTCGTTACATCAGGCGAGCCGTCCTGCACTCAACCCGCGTCGGGGAGCTACATTATGGAATAAAATTTACATATTATGCAGCGGCGGTTGTGCTTGACATAACAGCGATAAACATGGTACTTTGCTCGATAACCATTTTATTTGAAAGGGTGGTGCGAACATGCTGCTAAAAGGAGCGGAAGTGCTGGTTCAGGTACTGATTGAGCAAGGGGTAGACTGTATCTTCGGATACCCCGGAGGAGCGGTACTGGACATTTATGACGCGCTATATAAGGCGCAGGATCACATCCGCCACGTTACCACCTGCCACGAGCAGGGTGCGACGCATGCCGCCGACGGCTACGCGCGCGTCACCGGCCGTCCCGGAGTCGTCATCGCCACCTCCGGTCCCGGCGCGACCAATCTGGTCACCGGTATCGCCAACGCCTATCTGGACTCCGTGCCCCTGGTCGCGATTACCGGGAATGTCGCCCGCGCTCTGATCGGACGCGACAGCTTCCAAGAGGTTGATATCACCGGCATTACCATGCCGATTACCAAGCATAACTACATGGTTAAGGACGTCGATCGGCTGGCGGACACCGTCCGTGCCGCTTTCAGACTGGCCGCCTCGGGTCGCCCCGGACCGGTCCTCATCGATATACCGAAGGACATGCAGACTTCCTTTACCGAATATGTCCCCGCCACTCCCGCCGCGAACACAAATAATTCGCGCATTGATGAGGCTAGCTTGGATGCCGCCTTGGCTCTGATCGCCTCCTCCGAGCGCCCGTATATTTATTCCGGCGGCGGCGTGGTGATTTCCGACGCGAGCGAGGAACTGTTGGCTCTGGCCGACCGGCTCGAATGCCCGATCGGCACCAGCATGATGGGACTGTCCGCCGTCCCCTACGACAACCCGCATTTCCTGGGCATGTCCGGCATGCACGGCGGCTACGCCGCCAGCAAGGCGCTGAGCATGGCGGATCTGATCATCGCCGTGGGAACGCGCTTCTCCGACCGCGCCACCGGCAACAAACAGGCATACCAGTCGGGGCGTAAAATACTCCATATCGATATCGACGCCGCCGAAATTGACAAGAACATCGTTTCCAGCGAATCCGTTGTCGGTGACGTCAAACAAGTGCTCCGCCGCCTGTTGAACGCCGGAGTGCAACGTCAGCCCAGCGATTGGGCCGAGCAGGTTCGTAAGGTGAAGTCCTCGGCCGAGAGCCGCCCCGAGATGCCGAATGACCGCCTTAATCCCCGCTCCGCCATCGAGGCCGTCAACGCCCGCCTGCAACCCGAGGATGTCGTCGCCACCGACGTCGGCCAGCACCAGCTTTGGACCGCGCAGTACTACCATTTCCGCCGCCCCCGCACCTTCGTCACCTCCGGCGGTCTGGGCACGATGGGCTATGGTTTCGGAGCCGCGATCGGCGCCTGCTTCGGACGCGGTAAGAAGCGCACGGTTCTGTTCACCTCGGACGGTTCTTTCCACATGAATATGAACGAAATGGCGACGGCAGTCTCCAACAATCTGCCAATCCTGGTCGTCGTGCTCAATAACAGGGTTCTGGGCATGGTGCGTCAGTGGCAAACCTTGTTCTACGAGAACCGCTTCTCCAATACTTCCCTCGCCCGCCGGACGAATTACGCTGCTCTGACCGACGCTTTTGGTGCCAAGGGCTACAGAGTCGAAAGTCTGGAAGCGCTCAATAATGCTCTTGACGAAGCTCTCGGTATCGACGGTCCCGCCCTTATCGACGTCTGTATTGACTGCGATGATAAGGTGCTACCCATGATCCCGCCCGGCGGCACCATAAATGACATCATTTTGAAAGGATAGCGCGAACAGCGCATAGGGATATACTTATGGAAGAAAAATTCACCCTGTCAATTCTGGTCAGCAATGAGGCCGGTGTCCTGACCCGCGTTTCCAGCCTTTTCGGACGGCGCGGCTACAACATCGACAGCCTTTCGGTGGGAGAAACGGAAAACCCCGCCTTTTCCCGCATGACTATTCTTTCCCGCGGTGATGTCGCGACCCGTGACCAGATTATCAAGCAGCTGCAGAAATTGGTTGACGTTAAATCGGTCGCGCTGATGCCTCCGGAGAGCACCGTATTGCGCGAGTTAATGCTGGTCAAGGTCAACGCCGAACTCCCCACCCGGGCGCAGATTCAGCAGATCGTGGATGTTTTCCGCGCCAAAATCGTCGATCTCTCCCCCTCCAGTCTGACCATCGAGATCACCGGCGAGAAGAGCAAGCTGGACGCCTTCATCGCTAACATTGTCCCCTACGGAATCCTGGAGCTTTGCCGCACCGGGGTGACCGCTATCGGAAGAAATTCGAATATATTGACCGGAACAGAAGAGAAGGAGATTTAAAAATGGCAAAGATGTACTACGAGCAGGATTG
>JAAZIX010000162.1 GCA_012800655.1 Clostridiaceae bacterium
ACATTGCGAGCCAACTTATTCATGATATCCCTGCTCGGATAGCGGAAAATCATATCCTCGGTAAAACTCGGCGGCAAGTATGAATTCTCGGTCAAAGCGTCGTGGAAGGCTTTCAGCTGCGCCTCGGTCGGCAGATGTCCGAACAATAACAAGGAGGCGCATTCCTCAAATCCCAATCTGCCGCTACCATAGAATCCGTGGACGATATCCGTGATCGACAAGCCGCGATAGAACAGATAGCCCTCGGTCGGTATACGCTCGGCATCGTCGAGGATGTAGGAGTAAACCTCACCCACTTCGGTTAAGCCGACGAGGACGCCGGTACCGTTTTCATTACGCAGACCGCGTTTGACATTGTAGCGGCGAAAGAGCTCCGGATCAATGCGCAACTCGCTTTGTAATTGTGCGTCATAGGTGGAGACCAGTTCCGCGGTCGGTCCATTTTTATCAATGTTATCCATATCAGCCTCTCATCATGATTTAGATCTTGTCTTGGTATAGAGCAGACGACCGCCGTGGAGCAGATACTCAATCTGTTGCGAGCCGGCCGGCAAATACAGTTCTATCGTTTTACCTTTGGTCTCATTTATAAGTTTAACGTTTTTTCCGTTCCCCGCTTCTCTGATCTGAATGGCAAGATCGGGCAAAGTAAGAATGTCACCCTGTTCAATCAGGTCATAATCCGCGGGATCGATAAAATTAAACGGTAAGATACCGTTATTGATTAAGTTGGCCAGATGGATCCGAGCGAAGGAAATTGCGATAACCGCTCTGATGCCCAGCTGAACCGGCGCAAGCGCGGCGTGCTCACGGCTGGAGCCCTGACCATAATTCTTGCCGGCAACGATGAATCCCCCGCCCGCCTCCTGCGCCCGTTGCGGGAAAGTCGGATCGCACGGTTCCAGACAGTGCTGTGCCAGCTTGGGAACATTCGATCGGAAAGGCAGCAGCGCCGCCGTCGAAGGCATTATATGGTCGGTAGAAATATCGTCGCCCAACACGATCAATACTTCATGCGTCAGATCACCCTCCTCCGGAGCCTTACCGACCGGGAAAGGCTGTATATTCGGCCCTCGCACAATCTCAACCTGTCGCGCGGCTTCAATCGGCAGCGGCGGAATAATCATATTGTCATTCACGGTAAACTCGGCGGGAGTTTCAACCTGCGGCAACTCGTAATCGGTTCGGCGCGGATCGGTAATCACCCCGGTCAGAGCGCTGACCACAGCCACTTCCGGGCTACATAGATACACTTTTGCCGAAGCCGTCCCGGAGCGATTATAGAAGTTGCGGTTGATCGTCCGCAGGGATGCTCCGTCGGTTCGCGGCGCCTGACCCATACCGATACAGGGACCACAGCCGCTTTCAAGGAGACGAGCTCCGGCGGTCAACATCGCCGCCAGACCACCGCTCTCGGCCAGCATGGTCAGAACCTGTTTGGATCCCGGAGCGATAGCCAGGGAGACCTCCGGGTGTACCGTCCGGTTACGCAAAATCTCCGCGACCCGCATCATGTCGATATACGACGAATTGGTGCAGCTTCCTATGCAGACCTGACTGATCTTCACGTCCGACAGATCTTCGGCGGGAACAACATTGTCCGGGCTGTAAGGCTTGGCGACCATGGGAACAAGCTCCGATAAGTTGACTTCGATCACCCGGTCGTACGTTGCGCCTTCATCCGCCGCCAAGGGTATGAAATCCTCTTCCCTACTCTGGGCGATAAAGTATTGCCGCGTGATTTCGTCGGAGGGGAAAATTGAAGTCGTGGCGCCCAGTTCGGCACCCATATTGGTCAAAGTTGCTCGTTCCGGAACCGTTAGGGTAGACAGAGCTTCGCCACCGTATTCAATTATGGAGCCTACGCCGCCGCTGACGCTCAGCCTGCCTAAAATCGTTAGTATGACGTCCTTGGCAGTCACCCAATCGGGCAGGCGGCCGGTCAGATTGACATGAATTATCTGCGGCCGCGGCATCGTGAAGGATTCACCTGCCATAGCAAGGGCAACGTCCATACCGCCCGCCCCGATCGCCAGCATACCGACTCCGCCGGAGGTCGGCGTATGACTGTCGGAACCAAGGAGCGTCGAACCCGGACGGGAAAAGCGCTCCAGATGCACCTGATGACAGACGCCGTTACCCGGCCGTGAAAAATGAATGCCGTACCTGGCGGCTATGGTTTGTAGAAAGTAATGGTCATCGGCATTCTGATAGCCGGTCTGGAGCATATTGTGATCCACGTAGGAAACCGAGAGTTCTGTCTCAACACGATCCTTGCCGAGTTGCTCAAACTGCAAATAGGCCATCGTTCCGGTCGAATCCTGGGTTAAGGTCTGATCGATTCTAATCGTAACTTCACGGCCTTCAAAAAGATTCCCGCTCACCAAGTGGTTCTTTATAATTTTTTGCGCTAGAGTCAGTTTCATTCCGCTCTCCTGCCCTTTTGTTTTTAATCTCTCCGAGACTGTAATTACTATTACTCCCGAAGCAAGATTCAGATTGCATATTATACATACATATCGGATTTTGTGCACGACAAGACCGACACTACCGACAAAACTTGCATTGCTATGGATAATAAGGCTCTGCGCCCTTACCGTCAATACGATTGGCTGTTATATGTCTCCGTCACGATGCGTTGCCAGCCCTCACAGACGGAGCTTCCGTCACTATCGGTCGCATCGAGGGAAATATTTGCCGCTTCCGCGGCGGCACGGTCGGAAAAGAGCGCAAAGACGGTTGGTCCGCTACCGCTCAGCTGAGTATGCAGGGCGCCGAGATCTGCCAGTCGACTACGCAAGGCATTCACAGTATTATGGTATTCACCGAGCGCTTCAAAATCATTTTTCAATGCCGACCATAAGGTTCCGTCCGGCCGTGCCCAGGAAAGAGAGCGAACATACTCTTCTACATCTACCATTTCAATCTCTGTAACCGTGCTTCCGCCGGCAGTCAGTGCATCCCAAATCGCAAAAGCCGCTCCGGTACTTACCTGTCGGGGCGGTATGAGTAGCAGAACTCCCAGCTTCGGCAGAGGCGGCAAAGGGTATACCTCTCCCCTCACCCCGGAACAAATAGCCGTCTCCCCGTATAGGAAATAAGGCACATCGCTACCGAGCTTCTGTGCGAGAATGGGCAGATTTGTTTCGAAATTGACCGCTTCAAACAGTTCGTTCAGGGCCAACAGTACGGTTGCCGCATTGGAACTTCCTCCTCCCAGACCGGCTCCCGTCGGTATGCGTTTGCGTAAATCCAGCGCAAAAAAGCGATACGGTCGCATACTACTTTCCGGCGATGGGAACTGTTTAATAAAATCTGCATAATATACATCCATGGCACGAAGACAAAGATTGCTTTCATTCAAAGGTAATTCTACATCCCCTATGACAGTAATACGCACCAGCCAATTGCCCAACTCGTATTGCGCACTCTTTGCGGAGGAATCGGGCGGCGGTATGTAGTCCTGCAAAGTAGCGCGAGTCGCACACGGCGGGCTGTAACGGAACCTGATATCGTCTGCATATTCCAACTCCTGCATGACCGTTATCAGACGGTGCAAGCCGATTTCCGGAATAGTCGGTCCGATCTGCAAAAAGAGATTAATTTTACTACGACTGAGGAGACAAAATTCACTCAATTGCCGATTCTGCATCAAATTTCCTCCATCCAAAAGCAATACCTGTGGTATTATACCAGCAAAGCAACTCTAAGAATGGGAGATATAAATGGCTATACAAAACAACTCTGAGAAAAAGCACACCGTTCGACCACTGAGCGAAGTTATCACCGATTTGGGGATCCGATCCGACGAGTACATTCCCTACGGCTGGGATAAGGCAAAGCTGCGAGTTAAGGCACTTAACGAACGCCTCGCCGACGAACCGCAGGGCAAGCTGGTTTTGGTAACTGCAATCAATCCAACGCCGGCCGGCGAAGGTAAGACCACCATTACCATCGGCCTGGGGCAGGCTCTCCATGCCACCGGACACAGGTCGCTGATCTGTTTACGCGAACCTTCCCTGGGTCCCGTTTTTGGCGTAAAAGGCGGAGCGACCGGCGGCGGAGAAGCTTCAATCACCCCGATGGAATCGATTAATCTGCATTTTACCGGCGATATAGGTGCCATCACCGCGGCGAATAATCTGGCCGCGGCGGTTCTGGATAATCATATTTACCAGGGCAACGCATTGAATATAGACCCTACACGCATTTTCTGGAAACGTTGCCTCGACATGAACGATCGTGCCTTACGCAATATCGTGATCGGATTGGGCGGCAGAGCCAACGGTGTCCCGCGTGAGGATCACTGGCAGATAAGCGTAGCTTCCGAGGTTATGGCGGTATTTTGCCTATCAAAGGATCGTCAGGATCTCCGCGAACGGCTTGCCAGGATGGTCGTGGCCTTCACTTATGACAATAAGCCGGTCACCACAGCTGATCTCAAAGTCGACGGTGCCATGGCGGCCTTGCTGGTTGATGCTTTCGACCCCAATCTCGTTCAATCCCTGAATGGCAGTCCGGTCCTTGTCCACGGCGGACCCTTTGCTAATATCGCCCACGGCTCGAACAGTATCGCCGCAACACGTCTGGCGCTCAAGCTCGGTGACATCGTTGTTACCGAAGCCGGCTTCGGTGCCGACCTGGGAGCCGAAAAATTTGTCGACATCACCTCACGCGCCGGAGAATTCGCTCCGCAGGCCATTGTTATCGTAGCCACGGTACGGGCACTGAAATATAACGGCGGTGTTGCCCGTGCCGACCTCGACATCGAGAATGTCGAGGCTATGCTCGACGGTACCGTCAACCTGGTTCGTCATATCGAGAATCTTAGGAACTTTGCGGTTCCGGTCACGATCGCCATCAACCGCTTCCCCTCTGACACCGAGGCCGAACTCAAAACTCTCTCCGATGTCTGTACCGCAAACGGTGTCACGTCGGCAGTTGTTACCGCCTTTACCGAAGGTGGAGACGGCTGCTTAGAATTACTGAACAACGTCTTGGAGCTTCTTGATACTGAAGAGCCTCGCTCGCTGACCCCGCTCTATGATTTGTCACTCAGCTATCGCGATAAGCTCGATAAAATTGCCAAGACAATCTACGGTGCCGGACGAGTTGATTGGAGCAAGGAAGCTCTGCGGAATCTGCGCCGTTTCGAGCGTGCCGGTTATAAGAACCTGCCGATTTGCGTCGCAAAAACTCAGTACTCGCTTTCCGATGACCCTACTATGCTGGGCGCACCCAAGGACTATGTCTTCACTGTGCGCGATGTTCAGCTCAGCGCCGGTGCTGGCTTTATAGTCTGCCTGGCCGGGGAAATCATGACTATGCCGGGACTGCCGCCCAAACCGGCGGCGGAAGATATCGAAATTGACGGAGAACAGATCCT
>JAAZIX010000163.1 GCA_012800655.1 Clostridiaceae bacterium
CGAGACTCTGAGCGCGGCTCTGGGCTATATCATCGCCGGCCTGCTCATCGGCACCCTGCTGAGCATCTTCATGACCGTCAAGGTCAAAATGATACAAATGCCGCAGATGGTGGGCTTGCTCAACGGACTGGGCGGTCTGGCTTCCGCCGTGGCCGCTATCCTGACCATTATCGATAAGCCCGTGATCGGCACCTTCGAGCTCGTCACCGCCGGTCTGGCTCTGGCGGTGGGCGGACTCACCTTCTCCGGCTCCATGGTCGCCGCCGGCAAACTGCACGGCAAACTGCCCCAAAAGCCTAAGGTCTATCCGGGCCATCAGATCATCAGCCTGGCGCTGGTGCTGGTCATGCTACTCTGCATCGTGCTTTTGCCGATCATCCCCGAACAGTCCGTGCTGTTGGTGATTGTGCTCGCGCTCGCCGGCCTGGCCTTTGGCTGGGTCTTTGCCATTCGGGTGGGCGGAGCAGATATGCCGATCACCATCAGCCTGCTCAACTCCACCTCCGGTGTGGCCGCCGCCATCGCCGGTATGGCTCTGTCCGACGTGTTGTTGGTGGCCGTGGGCGGCATCGTGGGCGCTTCCGGTTTGTTGCTCACCCAGATCATGTGCCGCGCCATGAACCGCCACCTGTCCGGCATACTCTTCGGCCATAGCGCCAAGCCCGCAGCCCCGACTGTGACAAAGCCCGCAGCCCCGGCTACGGCAAAATCTACAGCCCCGGCTACGGCAAAGTCCGCATCCCCGGCTACCGAAAAAGCGCAGCCCTCTCCAACGGATCCGGCGGCGGAAGCGGAGCAAGAAGAGCCCGCGGAAGCCGAAGAAACAGCGGAAGAAGCCCCGGCTGCTGTTTCCGTTCCCACTTTGGACGACGCCGATCAGTGGATACGGGAAGCCAAATCGGTCATCATCATCCCGGGCTACGGCATGGCTATCTCTCAGGCCCAGGAAAAAGTCAAAGACTTGCTGGATCGCTTAAAAGCGGGCGGAAAAAAAGTGCGCTTTGCCATCCATCCGGTGGCGGGCCGCATGCCCGGGCACATGAACGTGCTCCTGGCCGAGGTAGATGTTCCCTATGAACTCCTGATGGAAATGGACGAAATCAATCCCGATTTCGCCCACACCGACCTCGTCATCGTGATCGGCGCCAACGACGTCATCAATCCCGCCGCCGGCACCGCCGCGGGCACGCCCATCTACGGCATGCCCATCCTACAGGCCGGCGATGCCAAGAACATTATTATTTGTAACTACGACAAAAAGCCCGGTTATGCCGGCGTGGAGAACCCCCTGTACGAAGAAAGCGCGAACGTGCTACTTCTGCTGGGCGACGCCAAGGACAGCTTGGACAAATTGCTGGCTATGTTATAAGCCCGCACTATTTAAGTTTCCGCTACCAACGAAACGATCAAAAAGGGGCCGTGGCAAAACCGCGGCCTCTTTATTTATCGAATCAAGCGCGACTCATCGCATGGCAATACTCGAGGAAAAAATGCGGAATCCGCAAAAAAACTTCGAGTTAGTGCGGCTCCCCGCGCTTATTTACATAATTGTCGGGTAAAACCGCGCTTATTTCCCGACCAACGCATCCTCAACCGCTTTTTTTATGGTAACGCTCGACACCGTCGCACCGGTAACGCTGTCCACCCGCAGGCTCTGCTTCTCAATGATGCTGTCCGTGATTTTTTCAGCCGCCGAGCCTCTGCCGTTAAAATGCTCCACCAGGTCGATTTGCGTGATCTTCCCATCCTTGACTGCCACCTTAACGGACACCCGCACCGGAAAAATCTCATACTTCCCTTCGTACACCCCGTCTTTGATTCGAGCGGGATCTATCTGCGCGATCGGCAACGCGTTGGCGTCGGAAACGATCTTCCGGGAAGCAATAAAGAAGGCCAGGACCAGCACGGCTATGACAATGACCAGGATTATCAGTACTTTTCTAAACTTTTTCATAATTTTATCCATTTAACTCCCATGCATTTAATTCCCGTCCATTTAACTCCCATGCATTTAATTACCGTGCATTTTTTGGATTCCCGCCAACAGCTTCGGCATAAAGGCGAACATTACATCTATCTCCTCCGTCGTAAATTCGGAGAAGAGAGCGAGGATCTGCTTGGTATAGTAATCGTCCGTGTCCTTGAAATGTTTTCTCGCCTTATCGGTTAAGAAGAGGCCGTAGGCGCGGCGGTCGTTCTCGTTCTGGCGGATTGTAACATAGGACTTTTTTTCGAGGGCATCGGCCAGGGACTTAATGTTCTGCCGGGAAGAGCCCATGACCTCACCGTATCGCGTGAGGGTTTCGCCCTCCGAAACGGCAACCAGTATCAGGAGCATCAACTGCTTGAGCGTCAATTCATCCATACCGGAATTGTAGACCGTCTCGATCCGATTCGTTGCGACAAAGAGCGCGAAAAACAAAGCGGACTTCTTCCCGTCGGTCGTTTCTCCCCTTTGCCTGACATACTCTTCTATTTTCATTCGGCGCTCTCCCCTTTGGCGTATCTGACCAGCGGCTCTATGGAGTTTTTATCCATAAAGCTGACTCTGCCACCATACGTCGCGATGAGTTGATCCGCGTCTTTCGGCAACTCTTCCTCCGGCTTCCTTTGCAGATACTTCACCAACAGCCACATCATGGTTTTGTGCTTGAGCCCCATCTTGGCGTAATCCAGCACGCCGCGCAGAAAGAACACCTTCACCCTCTCAACGGCCGGCCCCATCGCCTTGGCGAGATCGGCATATAGCTTCTCCCGATTCTCCTGATCTTCCATGTCCGCTATGCCGACAATGAAAAAGATGAATCTCTTGTCCGGATACTGCTCCACCAACGGAGCCAGACGCTTCGCCGCCTTCATTTGCCCCGCGTAGACACCTTCGCCGACAACGATCAGATCATAATCATCAAAGTCGTACTTCTTCAGATTGTCAAAGCTGTCCGTTTCCGCGGCCAACTCTTCCCCGATCCAATGCGCGTACTGTTCGGTGCTGCCGTATTGCGAACGATAAAGAACTAAAGATTTCATAGCCCCTCCCATATAGGTAATATATTACCCATATGTTAACACGGGCGCAAATATAACGCAACAGATTTGTAGCACCGTTTTCAAAGCTGGCCTCGACGGTTTTCGGGTGCTGTCCGCGACGATTTTCGGGCGCCAACGACGTTTTCGGGGTCGGTTGCGGCATTTTCTGAGTCGGCCGCGGCGTTTTCGGGCACTGATGACATTGTTTCGGTAACTTTGCAGGTTTCGCGTGCCTAGTGGTAGTCTCAGTCGGGCCCCCCTTTCGGCAACTTTGCAGGTTATGTCCCGCCATAGACCGTTGTAGGGGACGGCGCGGGCGCTATTTCTGCAAACTTGCCGAAAAAGAACTGCGATAGGGTTAGCTAACAATGGTTTCACGGTATTTTTGCCACTATTTTTGGCAATTCTACAGTTTTTCAGGTCAGGAAAATTGTTGACTCGGTTTCAGACTCCGATAACGCTTCCCGCCGGGACACAACCTGCAAAGTTGCCGAAAGCGAGCGAGGGGCCGCGTAAGCCATGCCGGAGATCGAAAATATTATCCACCCACTCTTTTCTGTGCGGAGCGCGGTCACATTAATTGCAAAGTTGCCGAAAGACAACTGATACAAAAGCTGCTCGCTTGCTGAGTGGAGAGCGCGACGAGGGTGCGGTAGGAATTTGCCCTTAATATGTTGACTTTGCCCTTAAAAATAGCTACTATTTAAGGGCAAAGGGGACTTTTAAGAAATGAGAAGCTTTAACTACTCGGCACTAAAGGAGCAAATGTGGGATTCGGAAATCCTGGGCTATATCGCCGCCATATATAAAGCGGCCGGCAAACAGGAGCTTTATTCGCAGCAGCGACCCGATGAATTGGAAAAGCTGGTGGAGATCGCAAAGATCCAAAGTACCGAGGCTTCCAACGCGATTGAGGGTATTGTGACTACCAATACCCGGATCAGGCAACTGATGGCGGAAAAAACCGCGCCCAGAAGTCGGGACGAGCAGGAGATCGCCGGCTATCGGGATGTCTTAAATATCATCCATGAGAGCTTTGCCGCTATTCCGATCACGACGAATTATATTCTGCAGCTACACAAAATCATGTGTAGCTATATAAATAACCCCATGGCCGGACAAGTTAAAAACGTCCAGAATTATATCAGCGTTACCTATGCGGACGGACGAAGCGAGATCCTGTTCACGCCGCCGGCTCCATACGAAACCGCGGAGGCTCTCGACCGCATCTGCGAGGAATACAACCGGGTAATCGGAAACTTTGAGGTAGAGCCCCTGATTGCCATTCCGGTCTTTATTCACGACTTTCTGTGCATCCATCCGTTTAATGACGGCAACGGCAGAATCAGCCGTTTGTTGACGACACTATTGCTCTATCGTAGCGGCTTTCACATAGGGAAATATATATCGTTAGAGGCAAAGATCGCCCGGAGCAAGGCTTTCTACTACGACGCACTCAATCGGTCTCAGCACGGCTGGCACGAAGGCACCGAGGACGCGACGCCTTTTATCAAATACATCCTGGGTACAATACTTGCCGCCTATAATGATTTCGCAGACCGACTCGCTATCGTGGAAAATAACCTCCCCGCTCTTGAAATGGTTCGCCGGACCGTGCGAAACATAATCGGAAGATTCACAAAGCAGGATGTTCTGGAACTCTGCCCCTTTTTGAGCATAAGTTCCGTCGAGGGTTCTCTGCGTAAAATGGTGGCCTCGGGTGAGTTGCGGCGGGAAGGCAACGGCAGAGCGACCACCTACGTGCGCCTGCAGTGAGCCTAACTGACCGATTTCCCCGCAAACTCAGCTGTATTGATTGATTACGATAAGGTCGCCGCGCATCAGCTGAACATCGCCGGTGGGGATGATGACTTCGCCGTCACGTTCCAGGAAAACGATGCGCTGACCGTTCTTCAGGCGGAGATCACGGATGTAGTGGCCCTCGAAGCGGTCGCCCTCCTCTATGGTGCGCTCCCGGAGAGCGAAGTTGTCGCCGAGTTTCTCATTGTAATGCAGGGCGCTGAGAATGAGGCTGTCGCCTTGCTCGAATATCGTTTCGCCGTCCGGGATGAACTGCTCACCGCCGCGTTCGACTAGGGCGACACGTACATCCCGGGGCAGGAAAACATCCTGCAGAGCCCGGCCGATCCACGGATGCTCCTCATAAATTTTGGTAAGGACGAACTGAATGCTCTTCTCTTCTTCGTAGTCGGTGAAGGTTTTCATGACGTTGCCGTGCGGGTCGTACATCTTGGTCCGGATGGCGACCGCGGGCATGAAGCCGCCCTGTATGGCTAAGGAGAGCAGGACAATGGTAAAGATGATGTGGAAGAGATCGTTCTGCAACTGGCCCCCGACTTGGCTGACCGCGACAATGGCGAAGACAATACTCGCCGCGCCGCGAATTCCCGCCCAGGAGACGACGAGTTTTTGTTGCAGAGATGAATTGGGCATGGGAAGCATCAGGCCGAAAACGCTGACCGGCCGCGAGACCAGAGTCATAAATACCATAATGGCCAGAGCGACCGGGAAGGCGTAGATGACACCTTCGATATTTGAAAGGAGGCCGAGGACGAAGAAGATCAGGATTTGCGCCAGCATGTTTATGCCGTCGAAGAACGAGACGAGGTCGCGCTTTGACTTGAATTCCTGGTTGCCCAAGACGATGCCGATGACGTAGACGCTGAGGTAGCCGTTGCCGCCGAGCAGTTCGGCCAAGGCATAACCCAATATCGCGATGCCAATGGCAAAGACCTCATTGCCGCCGCCTTTGAAGAAGATTTTCTTCCGAATGGCGAAGACCAGCGCCACCGATATCGCCGCTCCGACGGCCAGCCCGACAAACACCTGCAGGAAAAGCATGAGGAAGGCCTGCCCCGCGCTGACGCCGCCCACTATTAACGAAATACAAACGACCGTCAGGATATAGGAAAAGGGGTCGTTGGAACCGGACTCCAGTTCCAGGAGAGAGTCGGTATTGTCCTTGAGGGACAGCTTGCGCCGACGAAGAATCGAAAAGACGGAGGCCGCGTCGGTCGAACCGATCACACTGCCGAGGAGAAGGGCTTCTAGCAGCGGAAAACCCAAGACGAAATGAACGAATACGCCCGTGATGGCCGCGGTAAAGAAAACACCAAACGATGCCAGAGTAATGGCTTTGCCGGCGACCGGCTTGGCCGCCCGCCAGCTCGTGCCGAAGCCGCCGTAGAACATGATAAAAATCAGGGCTATCGAGCAGACCGTATTGGCAATTCCGAAATCATTGATGGACTCCTTCAGCGGGGTGCTGCCGATGAGCATACCGAAAACGATAAAGATGAACAGCATCGGAATGCCCGACTTGTCCGACAAAGCGCTGAGCAGTACGCTCGCCAGGGCAATCACGGCTATCAAAATTAAGATTAAAATCATTACGTCAATCTCCTACTTAACGTTCTTCCGTTTAACGTTCAATCTTCCGTTAAAATTCCGCGGTCAAATATAACATATAAACCTCCCGTCCCCCCGTCACCTTAAATTAGAAGCGGAAATACAGGAAAGTTAAGCTGGAAAAACCATAACTAGTCTTCGTAGCCGTCCCCGAAATTGTCGAAATAGCCCTGAATCAGCACGATAGGCGTTCCCTTGTCGCCGCTACCGGAGGTAAGGTCGGCAAGTGAGCCCAACAGATCCGGAATGCGTCGCGGCGTTGTGCCCTCGCGAATGTTGTCGATAACCGCCGGAGTAACGACATCGGCCGTAGCGTCGGCAGTGGTGGGCTGAGTGCTACAATGCGCCTCATGCTCCGCGACGATAAAGCCCTTGATCGCCGTCTGCAGTTCCGCGCCGTCGAGGTCGCCGAACTGATTATCCGCCAGATACTTCAGCTTAAGCTCCGTCGGCGTTCCTTCGAGACCCTCGGTATAGGCGGGCGACACGACCGGATCGGCCAACTCCCAAATCTGTCCGACCGGATCGCGGAAAGCGCCGTCGCCGTAGATCATCACTTCGATATGTTTCCCGGTTCGTTCAAACAGAGCGGTCTGAATTTGCCTCACCGCCGGATAGCAGTCGCGGGGGAAAAGCTTCACGGATTCCTCCGTGGCCTTATTACTCCCTAGCAGTCCAAACTCCGGATTATATCCGCTACCGTTCACCGGCTCGCGCATCAGTTCGTGCATGCCGACCACCGTCGCCGCACCGGCCGAGCGCAACTTCTTTCCCGTAGCCAGGCGTGTATGGATATCGCAGTGTAGCACTTGATCCGTATAGGCGAGAATCCTGGTCGGGTCATTCGCCAAAATGATCTCAACCTCGCAATCCTCTTCCTGAATAATTTCCCGATAATATTCAATATAGTCAATGCCGGTGAAAATATGCGGCTGAAGGCCGAACAGTTCTCGGAATTCCGCCTCCGTGAGCAGATCCGAATAGGGATTTATTTTGCTGGCCTCGAGCTGCTCTTTATTAAGCAGGCTGTTCCCCACTTCATCCGCGGGATAACTGAGCTGCAATACGATCTTGCTACAGGCACGGGCAAAGGCGCGCAGGTTTACGGCAAAACGGTTGCGACTCAAGATCGGGAACACTATGCCCAGCGGACGCGTCAAATCGAAGTGCCGCGCCAGGTCGGCCGCCATCTCGTCCAACGTCGCGTAATTGTCCTGAGCCCGGGCAATGACAGCTTCGGTAATGGCCACTATATCGCGATTGCGCAGGGCAAAGCCCTCGCCTTCCGCGGCCTGCACCACACTGTCGACCACGATCGAAACGATATCGTCGCCGGCGCGAATCACCGGCGCTCTGATACCGCGTGAAACGGTTCCCACATAACGTTCTCTCACCGCAAATTACCTCTTTACCAACGCGATCTCCTCGGAGCCGCAAAGTTACGGTCCGCATAAATACCGCAAACAACAGTAAATTATACATTCTTTCGTCGGTCACGACTAGAGGAGCAATCTCCCCTTACCGGTCACGACTAGAGCGACCTTCCCTTACCGCTCACGATTAGAACAACCTCCCCTGAAACGGCGTTCTTGCTTTTATCCCTTCGACTGGTTACAATCGAAGGTGGTTGGAACGCTATCGGTCGGCACTTGCCGAATCGCAAATGCCCGATTGGCGGCTTAAAAAATAAGCTTCGCGGAAATACGCGAG
>JAAZIX010000164.1 GCA_012800655.1 Clostridiaceae bacterium
CTCCCATAAATCCTGCTTGTAAAAATGCACTCAAATTATCGGCATCTATTCCACCAACAGCAATCAATGGCACGTGATTAATCGGTGCCATAATTGCTTTGCAATATGATAATCCTAGATTTCCTGCCGGAAAAAGTTTTACCATTTCTGCTCCTGCTTCATATGCACCTACAATTTCTGTTGGTGTCATCGCGCCTGGAATTGCTGCAACTCCCAACTTCAACGCTTCCTTAATAACTGTCAAATCTACGTTTGGAGATAATATAAATTCAGCGCCTACTTCATGGGCCGCCGTCAACTCTCTTATCGACATAACAGTTCCTGCACCGACACACATTTTATTTTGATATTTTTCTTTTACATATCGGATCGCTTTCACTGTATCTTCAATTTTTGTATCTGATTTCTGGTTAAAAGTTACTTCTAATAAACGAATACCACCGGCGTATAAGGCATCAATTACCCAACCGATATCTCGTGTATCGATTCCTCGCAGAATTGCAATAATTTTATGTGCTCTGGTGGCCTCCAATATTTTTCCCATCAAAATTCCTCCTCATATCCTTAACAAAACTACGTCGTGTTTTGTTTCATATTTTAATATAGGATTTCAACTATGTATATTCAAATACCAAAATACGTAAGAAGTAATTAGTGCAATTACTACTTTGGTACAGTTGGCGGAATTGCAGCTCTGCTTTCTCAATCTACTAAAAGCAATATAATCTATCTTAACTGCTATAAAAGTAGCGTTATAAGTAGCAAGTAACATAAGAAAAGAACCACCAATTTTGGCGGTTCTTTTCGGTGTGGCGGAGAGTAAGAGATTTGAACTCTTGATACCCTTTGTGGGGTATACACGATTTCCAGTCGTGCTCCTTCGGCCAGCTCGGACAACTCTCCGTGGACACATTCTGTCCTATTTCCCGGACGACGAACGTAGCGATACTAACACCGGCAAAGCGTTATTGTCAAATATTAGCCGTTGAGGACGGCACTCCTATGCCGCCGTGCGCCGCCCGTAATTGCGCGTAAACCGTCCCTATTTGGTAGCAACAATGTTGACCAGGCGGTTCTTGACGACGATCTCTTTGCGGATGGTCAGCCCGTCCAGAATTCCGGCGATTTCGGCGTCGGCATGAATAAGCGCAAGCACTTCTTCGTCGGAGCTGTCCATCGGGACGGTGAGGCGCGCACGCAGGCGTCCGTTGATCTGGATGGCGATTTCGACCTCGGCCTCGATACATTTGGCGGGATCGAAGCTCGGCCAGGCTGTAGAAACGGCAATATCTTCCGCATAGCCGAGTGTACTCCGGAGCTCCTCGGTGATATGCGGCGCGAAGGGATTGAGCAGGAGAAGCAAAACGTTGTATTCGGCACGGGTCACGGCCTTGTGCTCGTAGAAGCGATTGACCAGGGTCATCAGCTGGGCGACGGCCGTGTTGAACTTGAGCTGTTCGGTATCGCTTTCGACCTTGCGAATCGTCTGATGAATCAGGGTGGTGTTAGCGACGTTGTAGCCGTCTGCGTCGACTTCAAATGCCGGTTCTTCGGTGACGAGATCGCGGAGATTCCAGACCCGTTCTAGGAAGCGGCGGCAGCCGATCACGCCGGTCTCGGACCAGGGCGCGGCCTTTTCAAAGTCGCCGATGAACATCTCATACAGGCGCAGAGTGTCGGCGCCGTACTCGCGGACTATATCGTCCGGATTTACGACGTTGCCGCGGGATTTGCTCATTTTCTCTCCGTCATGTCCGAGGATCATGCCGTGGCTGGTGCGCTTCATATAAGGCTCCGAAGTGGGAACGACATCGATATCGTAGAGGAACTTATACCAGAAACGCGAATAAAGCAGGTGCAGGGTGGTGTGCTCCATGCCGCCGTTATACCAATCGACCGGCATCCAGTATTTGAGGATGTCCGGATCCGCCAGAGCCTCATCGTTGGTCGGGTCGCAATAACGCAAGAAATACCAGGAAGAACCCGCCCACTGGGGCATGGTGTCGGTCTCGCGACGAGCCGGACCGCCGCATTGCGGGCAGGTGGTCTCGACCCAATCGGTCAGAGAGGCAAGCGGCGATTCGCCCGTGTCGGTGGGAGCGTAGGATTCGACGTAGGGGAGGGTTAGCGGCAATTCCGTCTCCGGCAGGGCCACATAACCGCATTTGTCGCAGTGCACGATCGGGATCGGCTCGCCCCAGTAACGCTGGCGGGAGAAGACCCAGTCGCGCAGTTTGTAGTTGACTTTGCTTTTTCCTTTGCCGTTCTCCTCGAGCCAGGCAATCATGCGTTTCTGGGCTACGGCCACGGTAAGACCGCTGATAAAGCCCGAATTGACTACGATGCCGTGCTCGCAGTCGGTATAGGCCTCGATACTGATGTCTCCGCCGGAAATCACTTCGATAATCGGCAGGTCGAAAGTCTTGGCAAATTCGTAATCGCGATCGTCGTGGGCCGGCACCGCCATGATCGCGCCGGTGCCGTAGGACATCATGACGTAGTCCGAGATGTAGATCGGCAGTTCTTCGCCCGTTACGGGGTGGACGGCATTGACTCCGTCGAGACGGACGCTGGTCTTTTCTTTGTCGAGGCGGGTGCGATCGAGTTCGGATTGACGCTGTGCTTTGGCGCGATAGGCCGTGATCTCCGACCAATTCGTCAGGCGGTCATGCCAGGCGTCGACATAAGGGTGCTCCGGGGCGATGACCATATAGGTGGCGCCGAAGAGAGTATCGGGACGGGTGGTAAAAACTACTAAATTATCCCCGGCGGTGGTGGCAAAGGTGATTTCCGCCCCCTCGGAGCGCCCGATCCAGTTGATTTGCTGGGTGCGAATCCGTTCGCTGTAATCTACCGTATCGAGATCGTCGATCAGGCGCTGAGCGTAGGCCGTGATGCGCAACATCCACTGGCTCTTGAGCTTATGGACGACTTCGCCGCCGCAACGCTCGCAGACACCCCCCACAGCTTCTTCATTGGCCAAGACGCAAAGGCAGGAGGTACACCAGTTGACGGCCATCTCGGCCTTATATGCCAGCCCGTGCTTGAACATCTGTAGAAAAATCCACTGTGTCCATTTGAAGTAGTTGGGGTCGGTGGTGTTGACTTCGCGCTCCCAATCGAAGGCGAAGCCCAGTGATTTGAGTTGCTGTTTGAAGCGGGCGATATTGTCGCGGGTGACGATTTCCGGATGGATCCCGCTCTGGATGGCGTAGTTCTCGGTCGGCAGGCCGAAGGCGTCCCAACCCATCGGGAAGAGGACGTTCATGCCTTGGAGGCGCTTTTTACGCGTGACTATGTCCATCGCGGTGTAGGGACGCGGATGTCCGACATGTAGTCCTTGTCCGGAAGGATAGGGGAACTCGATCAGGCAGTAATATTTTTCCTTGGGACTATGATTATCCGCCGTAAAGGCTCCGGTTTCCTCCCAACGGCGCTGCCACTTCTTTTCAACAGCTAAATGATCGTATGCTCTCACGTTTATACCTCACGCTATTACTATAAAGTCTCCGAAGTCAACAGACCCCGGAGACTCAAACTTGGCAGGGGAGACACGATTCGAACGCGCAACCGACGGTTTTGGAGACCGTTGCTCTACCGTTGAGCCACTCCCCTATGTCAGAACCGGGAGCAATCCCGAACTGCTTGTGACATAATACCCCAGAAA
>JAAZIX010000165.1 GCA_012800655.1 Clostridiaceae bacterium
GATAGATTATCGTTCTTTGTCGCCTCTATATACATATCCCGCAACTGATTGCCTGCTTCTTTCGCGTCGTCGCTACTCTTGATATAGGAGTTGATTATTTGTGAGACTGTTTTTTCCTCGAGAGGACTGCTGGAAAATAAGTCCTTCATGTTTTTAATGTTTTCTTGCATAAGGTCTTCGGCTGCCGATAAAATCACTTGTAACTTAGTCTCTATCCAGTTTTTATTTATGGCAAAATCTTTAGAGTCGTCAGCGGCAATCTTTATCTCTTTTTTCCATTGAGTCAGCTCGTCCTGGATTCCTAATGCCTGGTATCTAAGTTCGGATTGTTTTCTTACGGCATCAAAAGATTTCTTATTTTCTTCCCTCATTTTTTCCAACTTAGACAACGCTTCTTCCGCCGCCTTTTGCATAGTTTCTTGATACTCTGGGGTTGCTTTTCTGCTTTCTACTTGCTTCCGGTATTCTTCCCGTGCCCTTTGATTATCATTTTCTTGGATCGCCTTAATCATAAAAATCACGCCGACGACCAAGGCTGCCACCAACGTAAACGATATCAGATAGGTAACTGCTATTTTCTTTTTCTCACTCATTTTTCTCTTCCTCCTGCTCTTGGCGGCGGATCCTTTCAGCATCGCGCTTATTCATCGCGATAACCGTCTGCTTCGCCACTCTCAGCGCATCCGCTAGCAACAGGCGCGTTTCCGCGTCCATGTATTCACCGTCAAACATAATTGGTTGCTCCGGATCCTCACGGAGTAATTCTATCAGTTCATCCACTTCGCCATCAGCATCGCGCACTTCCTGCAGTACGCCGTCGATCGTCTGTTTACTTGACACCTTTGGGTCGTCCGTGCGGTCAAGTAGGTAGTCCACGGATACGTTCAGGCAGTCCGCTATCTTTTGCAGTGTCTCGCCGTTTGGCACAGTCTCACCCCTAATAAAACGATAAACAATAGAAGGCTGAATGTCTATCTCGTTTGCCAGTCCAGTAATGCTTAATCCTATTTTCTTTAGATGCAACCGTAAATTTTCTGCCATGCCCCCTCCTTATATTACAATTGTGTTACAATTCACTCTAAAACCCAAACACCAGTTGCAAAAAAACTAAAACAGGCGTACAATAGGCTCAAAAGCTAAAGACGGCAAACCCAAAAACCTAAACAATGGGCAAAAAAACCGTTACCCGGATAAAATTATAGTCCGTCTTTTGCTTAAAAACAATAGGAGGTAAAGAAATGGCTTTATACAGTTCTCAAAAAGCGTATGAAAACTACGCCATCCTTCGGGATGAAATGGGTCTCTCCGATTGTGCGGTAGCTCGAAAAGCGGGGATTTATCCATCAATCATTTCACGGTGGCGCAATGGGTCCTGGCCGACAATCCGCAGCATGGAGAAGATCGAGAAAGCGACCGGCATCACGATCGCGCAGATTCTGTACGGTCCGGACGCGAAGTAAGAGGGGAAGGATGAACCAAACAGAAAAACAGTTGCGGGCGGCAAAGATTATCACGGCGATCGCAGTAGCGTGTACAGCGATAAACCTAGTGATACTAGTCCTGTTACTCCTGCGATGATGGACCATATCAAAGACCATCTAGCGGTTCGGGAATTTTTGCGGTCGAGTGGTTCGGAATGCTGTTTGAGATCCGAAACCATGTCATGAAAAATCGAAGTCTCGTAGTTTATGGGTTTGTTGTGATTTTTAAGAAGTTTTTGAGCGTTTTCAATGGATTTTTTGAAGTCAAACACGGACAACACCCCCTTAGCGAGAAGAATAACACAAAGAAAGGACAATGCAAATGACTGACCCCGCAAGAGAGTTGATGAAGACCCGCTATTACCAGCTGCGGGAGACGTTGGCCGAGAAGAAGGTGCATTTAAAAGAGATCGCCGAGTATGCCGGCTATACGTCGAGCGCGAGCCTATCGCGGCCGCTGGCCACCGGGCAGTTGTTATCCGGTACCTGGATCAGGGCAATTCGCGACGTGGCCGGGCTAACCGCCGACGAGGTCAATTACTACCTGCTGGGCGGGGAGCGGGTATCGCCGGAGAACACGTGGTCGGCATATGCCGAATACGGGAAAAGGCTTTGCGAGCTGGTCGAGGAGATCGGCCAACGCAAGTCGGAGAAATAGAGAGGAGGCACAAAAATGCAACTAGAGCGGACTAGAGGACAGGTAATCTACGCGCTGTACAACACGAGCAGGGGTTACTTAATACGGCCAAACGGCACGGTACCGCTTACCATGCCGGACGGTACGGCGACCTATCGCGTATCCATACTGTCGGACGAATTCCCGGATCCCGGCGAGATCACCATCGACATGATTAAGGACTACGCCAACGCCCGAATGCTCTACGCGAGCTTTAACGGCGACATCCGGGTATCGCTTAAGCAAGTAATGCAAGACATTTACAAGGATGCGATAAGCGCACGTTGCGAACTCGACAGATGGCGAGACGACGGCGGGCTGGCGCGACTTGAGATGAGGTTGAAGAAGGAGGCACAAGCAAATGTGGCAGTGGTTTAGAACGCTTTTTGGGCTTCGGAGGCCGGAGCCCGAACCGGCAGAGCAAACACCGGAGTTGTCCTGGTACATCGTCGGGGGCGATAAAAAGGAGCCCCGGAGAGGACACCCCGGGGCAGCGCCAACCATAGGTTGGCAGACACAAAAAATGTGTAACACAGAGATAGTGTAGCACAAAATAAAGGAGGGCACAAATGAGTAATCTTAAATTGTACGAAATCCCGGTAGAGCTTGATCGACTGCTTGCCGGAATGGTCAACGAGGACGGAGAGATCGACGAGAGCGTCGTGGCGGAGATTGAAGCGCTGGGGTTGGTTGAATCGGATCGCCTTGAAAGCCTTGCGCTATACCTCAAAAACGAGGAGGCAACGGCGGCGGCAATCCGGGCGGAAGAAATCGAGCTGGCCAAGCGCCGGAAAGCGCACGAAGGCCGGGCAGACTGGGCGAAGGCGTATCTAACCAACTACATGACGGGTAACGGGCGGGCCTCGTTTGAGTCACCGCGGGTGCGGTTATCTTTCCGTCGCTCCGAAGCCGTCGTTGACGATGATCCGGACGCTATACCCGTGGAATACTGGAGGGTCAAGACGGAGACAGTACTAGACAAAACCGCGCTCAAAACCGCCTTAAAAGCCGGCATAGAAGTGCCGGGCGCAAGGCTCGAAGTCAGACAAAACCTACAAGTTAAATAAGGAGGACACCATGACGAACAATGCAATCATCCTAGACGGAATCAGCAACGAAGTCACGCGCAAGACGCTGACATCGATCACAAATTTTCAGGGGGTCATTCAATCCACGCTCGAGGAAGGGCACGACTTTGGAGTCATACCCGGAACCGGCAACAAGCCGACGTTGCTCAAGCCGGGAGCGGAGAAGATCCTCATGCTACTGGGGCTCACATCATCCTATGAGATCACGGCCAAAGAAGAGGACTGGGAGCGGGGGCTTTTCGCCTACACTATCCGTTGCAGTCTCCACAAGAACGGCCAGCTCATCACGCAGGGTATCGGATCCTGCAACTCACGCGAGAGCAAATACCGCTATCGCTGGGTACAGAAAAACGACATTCCGGCGGGGGTCAATCCCAACACGCTAAAAACCAAGTGGGGCAAATACCGGGTCGAGAACGATGACATATACGACCTAGTCAATACCTTGCTCAAGATGGCCAAAAAGCGCGCTCAGATCGACGCGGTATTGACGGTGGCTAGCTTGTCGGAAGTATTCACGCAAGACTTGGACGACGTAAATATCGGGCAATACGACGCTGCACCGCCGCCGCAACAACAGCAGAATTACCAGCAACAGCCTCAACAGCAGACACGACGTTATCCGAGCGAGCCGGCGGAGATATACGACGCTCCGTCAGCTCCGTCAGCTCCGCCGCCCGGCCGCAACGGTAACGGTTACGCACAACCGCCGCGCGGACAGCAGCACAACAACCCGGGTGACTTCGTCCTGGACTTTGGCAAATACAAGGGAAGAACGTTGAGTTCCATACACGCCGAAAACCAGGGTTACATTCCTTACGTGATAGACAGGACAAATCGCCAAGACGCCAAAGAGGCAATGGCCGCTTTCCTTGCCATTGTCGAGAGAGAGTACTACAACGGCCCGATGGATCCGCCGTTCGACGAAAACACGACGCAACTGCCGTTCGACAGATGATGAGACGCTGGGGCGTGGCACACGCTGCGCCCCGGACACTAACAGAAGGAGGAATCACACATGGGATTATTTAAGCACTATCTAGGTATCCGACAAGACCCGCGAATGCAGAGCCTTATGCACGATATGGGCAATGAGGCCTACGGGATATTTTGGATGATCACAGAAATAATAATGTCTCAGCGCTCTAAGTGTTTGTCTTATGACGAGGAGACAATCACAAAAGTCGCAAACGACGTCATGCCCACAAATATCAACATCAAAGAATTTATAGATAAAGCAATCAAATACCGGGTGTTTATCAAGGGCGAATTTTACGACGGGAGTAAGTATTTTACTTTGTCTAAAGCTTTTATGCCGGAAGAAATGCCGGAGGATCTATAACAATGGCCGCGATTGGACAGAGAAGTCACTATTTTCAGCATGACGGAAATTCCCGCTACGACAACAAAATTGTAAGGGTGCGGCGGCGGTTTGGTCCTATTGGATTTGCCATCTATTGGTGGATCCTCGAGATGATGTTTGCGGCGGACGACTACAAATTATCGAGTGATGATGATATGTTCGAGGCAATTGCCTACGAAATGCAAGTGGACGTAGACATACGGGAATTCGTTAAATATGCGTGTTCTATTGATTTATTCGCTTGTGATGACACTCACTTTTGGTCTCCATCTCTTATCCGACGAATGGAACGTATAAACGACTTGACCGAAAAACGGGTAGAGTCCGCCCGATTAGCCGGGGTAGCAAGTGGTAAGGCCCGGCGGCGGAAGTCTAAAACGCGAACGGAAGCGAACGAAAACGAACGACCGTTCAACGACCGTTCAACGACCGTTCAACGACCGATGAACGAAACACGAACGGAAGCGAACGAAAACGAAC
>JAAZIX010000166.1 GCA_012800655.1 Clostridiaceae bacterium
ATTTTTACCGTATCGCTTAAGATTTTCTTCCATTACGCGGAGAATTTCCTCCGGTTCCTTTGCTAAAAATGCCAACTCCGGCGGGAAGGTGTTGCCACCGAAATTACTGATGATACCTTTGATGCCGACTCGATTCACGGGCTCAATGATGTTATCCATGGAGAAGAAGGCGCTACCCGTATCGGAAAAGGCCGTCGTGCCGTTGCGGGCCATCTCCAGTGTGGAAAATTCCACGCCGATATGTTCATCTTTTTCAGTTAATGCGGGGTAGATCAGTGATTCAAACTTTGTCCATGTGTCCAGCACGGTAAAAGTGTCCGGCTCCCAGCCCCGTGTCACATGATGGCACAGATGCTCATGCGCGTCGATCAATCCCGGATGCACCACACCGCCTTTGCAGTCATGGATCCGGCCTTGATATTTTTCCAAAATATCTTCCCGTTTGCCCACGGCCGCTATTTTTCCGTTGATCACAACAACGGCACCATCCACATACACGTTTCGCTGAGGATCCATGGTGATAACGTAACCATGATCTAAAATCTGATCGGCTTTTTGTATCCGGCTCATAGTGTATCCCCCCATTCTGTTCGTAATCTGCATTATAATTATATTTGTCCATCAAGTGCAATCTACGGGAACGGAACCTCTGTATCGCAAAGACGGGGGAGCTTGACGGGTTTATACGTAGATTACGATGAAAGGTATTTATAATCAGATTGGATTATTCCAACATCGGCAGCGGCTATCCGCTTATTCTGCTTTGCATATATGTATGCCTATCACTTAAATATGATAGAAAAACCGGAACAGGATCCGCAAAAGAACAGCGGGATTTTTTCGCCGATTCGATATGTGCTAAGCAAAGAATATAAAGCGGAAGACGGTAGAATGCTGATGCCGTTCGGCAGTTATGAGACCGGGAGGTTGAGAGAAGGTAACGGCAATCCCGAATCGGAAGAGTATGACTCCCTTGCCGATTTTTGTGTACAGGATGAAGGCGGATTGGAGTTGAGGATCCCCTGGCTATTGATCCAATCGAAAGATCCGAGTAAAAAGGAGTTTATCGGGAATGTCCATGAGGACGGTCGAGGGTTTATACCGCTTTCGGCAACTTTACAGGTTGTGTCCCGCCGGAGGTCGTTGTTGGGGTCTTGTAGGAGGCGCTAACAGCGGTTTTAGGGGGTTGCGGAGTGGTTTTAGGGAGCCGACGACAGTTTTTTCGGCAACTTTACAGATCGTGTCCCGTCAGAGGCCGTTACCGAAGCTGGTGCGGGACATTAGTTGCAAAATTGCCGAAAGCTTAGCGAGATTGAAGGTGATTTCTGTCGGTTACAATCGATAAAATCCAAAAATTCCTACTTTTATCGGTTATATCGAATAAAACCGCAAATTAACCATTGATTATTCGATATAACTGATATCTTCTATAGAAAGTACGGCGGGAGGGGGCGGAAATTTTATGATTAAACGTGAAAGATATATGGAGCGCATTCGTCCGTTCATCGGAAATGAACTTATAAAAGTAATTACCGGCATAAGGAGAAGCCTCAAAGCAGTACCTAAACGATCTTTTTAATTCCGTCCAACTTAAGATTGCATTGACGCATATCTCATCTATCAGGTAAAGCGCGAGGACTTGCAGGAGAAGCAAATACTTTCTTCAAACGAAAAATATTATATTGCGGATCACGGTATCAGAGAAGTGGTTTTGGGCGGCAATATGCGTGAGATAAACCTCACTCTCGAAAATATAGTCTTCGTGGAACTGCTGCGTCGCGGTTATGCTGTAACAATCGGCAGATACGGTGAAAAAAAGATAGATTTTGTGTGCAGTAGAATAGGAGAAAAGTTATATGTACAGGAGTCCTACCTATTGGCCTCCGAGGACACTGTACGCCGGGAGTTTGGTTTGGGACATACAAAGATATAAAGGACAATTTCCTGAAGTATGTTCTAAGCATGGACGAATTTGATATGAGCAGGAACGGAATTAAGCACAGGAATATTATCGATTTCCTCTTATCATCCGATTAGCGGCCGCGTTTTCCTCAGCGAATGTGCTTTTTTTCATCGGCTGCGCTTTCCTCAACGACCGTTCTCCTCATTTGACGACAGATTTTTCATAACTTCTTCGGCATAACGGACCGTTTCCATAGCATCCTTTGCGTATTTGTCCGCACCGATTTTCATGGCATATTCCAG
>JAAZIX010000167.1 GCA_012800655.1 Clostridiaceae bacterium
CACACGATGATGGTATTACTTGGTCACCTGGTGAACCCACTGAGATTGTGAATCCCGGTAGCCGGTTTTTTATCCGTCGCCTTAGATCAGGCTTTCTCATTCTTATTAATTCGGATAATCCGACAGAGAGGAGAGGATTGGTTGCGTCTCTTAGTAGGAATGAGCATTCATTTCATTTTTTTTCTGAGATCGAAACGCAACTTGGTGTATCATATCCAGATGCAGTAGAGAGCAATGATGGACGAGTCTTTATTGTTTACGACTATGATCGGTACGGGGATGGAGCGATTTATATAAGTATTCTGGATGTCCAAAATGCGCTGTTTTAGAATCTGTACCGAACAATGGATCTAATCTTTAATCTTTGTGCCGATGCGCATATCCTGCCTCCATTGGGGAGGCGGGCCGTCATCGCCCCAGTATTCGTCAATGGAGACGATTTTGCCACCTGCAACCCGAATGAAAGAGACTACGTGAAAGTGTAATTTGTCGTCCTTTGTAAACACATGGGTGGCAGTTATGATTTGATCGTCCGTGATGACGATTTGTTTCACCTTTACATTCCACTCGCCCGGGTATTCACAGTTTACTCTTATGAACTCTTCTACAGTGAAACGCTCATTGGTGTTGTGCCAGTTGACCCGGGCGTCCGGGAGAAAACACTCACGAATGGCATCTGCGTTCTGCCGTAAAACAGCATCCCAAAATTCTTTGATATTTAAACTCACGGCAACACCCTCATAAAGCCGCAGCAGCCGATATCGGACATTTCCCGAAAGCCCATGGATTTGTAAAATGCTATGGTTCTCGTTGTCTTGTCCGTTACCAGTTGGATTTGCCGCACATGACTGTACCTGTCCAAAATCGCTTGCAGAAGTGCCGATCCGACACCTTTGCGCTGATGCTCCGGGAAGACCAGAATATCCTGCACAAGTACGATGGTAACCCCATCGCCCACGGTGCGGATGAGACCTAAAAGCTCTTCTTCCTCGTATGCCGCTAGGGTCAGCATGGAGTTTTCAAAGCCTTTTCGCAAGATTTCCGGTTGATCGGTGTAAGCTGTCCAGCCGGCGCTGGCGTAGAGCGGCAGAATTTCTGCGTCGCGGTAGACTTTGTATTCTCTGATTTCCATTTCGTAGAATCTCTTTTCCTGTCAATAGTAGAAGCCTTCACGCCGAAGCAGTTTCACAAATTCAAATATCTGCTCGCTCTCAATATCAAAGTGGTCTCGCTTTTATTTCCAAGCGGCGATAGGCAGTGTTTATTCCGTTCAGCAGTTCTTTGTCCATGCAAATGCCCTTATTCCCACCAAAAAATAAAGCTTATCTTGATTATAGCACTGATGCCAATATGATCCGTAAAGTCCGTAAAGAGAGATTAAAAACTGTTTTTATATACGGGTCATGATTCTATCGTTGTGCTATAGTATTATCCTTGGGGAGTTTTGTCTGTTGGTTGAATCTGTCAGGTTTAAGCTTCCCTAGGGAACGTGTATTGATAACTGAGATAAGGAGGAACTGAATGGTAAATTTGCTTGAAAGACTGAAGCAATTTAAAGCGACGGAGTACGACGTCAATAGGGAGAAGTACGATAGGATAGTATTATCGCAAAAACCGCATACGCTGTTTATCACCTGCTCGGACTCCCGCATTGATGTGGAGAAGATTTTACAGGCCGAGCCGGGCGAGATCTTTCACATCCGCAATATCGCCAATATCGTGCCACGGGAAAAAGAGCCCGAACAGCACCCCGCCGTAATTTCGGCAATCGAATATGCCGTCAAAGTTCTCGGTGTGGAAAATATTATTGTATGTGGGCACTCCAATTGCGGCGGCTGTGCGGCGCTGATGCATATTCAAGATTATGAGGAGCGGCTACCTTACACATCGGAGTGGATTCGGCAGAGTATCCTGCTTCGTGACTGTATCGTAGAAAAATATCCGGAGAAGTCAGAAGAGGAGCGGGTGGCGATTCTCGAAAGACTGAATGTCGCTCAGCAACTCGACAACCTTATGACCTACGACTTTGTCAGGCAAAAGGTTGAGATGGGATCGCTCAGACTGATGGGCTACTTTTTCAATCTCGCTACGGGGATCGTTTCCGAGTATATCTACGAGAAGGAAATGGCTGACCTGATTGAGGTAATGGCGCGGAGACGGGAAAAACAGCGCGCCGGTTCAACCGAAAATGCGTGAGAAAATTTTTAACAAGAAAATTTTGTAAAACGGGAGAACTTGTAAGGAAATGAAAAATACCTTACAATAGCCCATTGGTACCGCTTACTCGGTTTGATCGGCTCGCGTGCTCGTCTTACCGGGTTTGCGGCGAATTGTAAACTTTGGAGGTAAACATGGATAAGGCACGCAAGGCAGAGATTATTAAGGAATTCGGTCGCTCGGAAGGCGACACCGGTTCACCCGAGGTTCAGGTTGCGCTGTTGACGGAGAGGATTAATCATTTAACGGAGCATCTGAAGATTCATAAGCATGATCACCACTCGCGTCGCGGGCTGTTGGTTATGGTCGGGAACCGTCGGTCATTGCTCAATTATCTGGAGCGCATTGACATCGAACGTTATCGTAGCCTGATCAGCAGATTGTCGCTACGGAGATAGTTGTTTTCAGAGGGGCACGAGCCGAGCGCTCGTGCCCGTTATTTTCAGCTGTCGCGAAAATTGAATGGTTAAAGTTTGTAAATTCGAAAGTAAGAATTGAAGAATAAGAAAGAGAAAAGAAAAACATGAAAAAAACTTATGAGTTGAAGATCGCCGGCCACACGTGGTTAGTGGAGACCGGGGAGCTGGCTCAGTTTGCCAACGGCTCCTGTCTGGTACGCGCCGGCGATACGGTTGTCCTGTGCACGGCGACCGCATCGAAAACACCGCGACCCAACATCGACTTTTTCCCTTTGAGCGTGGACTACGAAGAGAAAATGTATTCCGTGGGAAAAATTCCCGGAGGGTTTATCAAGCGCGAAGGACGCCCGACCGAAAACGCGGTGCTGGCGGGACGCGCCATCGACCGTCCGCTGCGTCCGCTCTTCCCGAGTGATTTGCGCAACGATGTCAGCGTCAGCGTCCTGGTTCTGTCGGTTGATCTCGACAGCCGCCCGGAGATCGTGGCGCTGAACGGCTCCTCGATCGCCCTGGCTATTTCAGACATCCCCTGGCGCGGCCCGGTTGCCGGTGTCGAAATCGGCCTGGTCGACGGCGAGATTATCCTCAATCCTAACTGCGAAGAGCGCGCCAACAGCGATTTGGATCTCACCCTCGTCGGCACGGAAGAAAAGGTATGCATGATCGAGGCGGGGGCTTATGAGGTGCCCGACGAAGTGATGCTGGAGGCGATTGCCTTCGGACACGAAGAGATTAAGCGCGTTTGCAGTCAGATCAAGAAAATCCGTGCGGAAATCGGCAAAGAACCTTTTGAGTATGAGAGTTCGGCTTATCCGGAGGAGCTGTTGCAACTCTTGACCGATGACTATGCCTCGCGGCTTGATGAGATAATTTTTACCCAGGACAAAGATGAGCGCGATAATGCGATCGCCGCGCTGGTTGCCGAGATCTGCGAGCGTTTTGAGAATGAAGACCGTGCCGACTGGGTAGCGTTCGTGGCCGAGGGTATCGATAAGATTGAAAAGAAATTGGTCCGCAAGCACCTGTTCGCCGGACGTCGTCTGGACGGACGCAGCATGGACCAACTGCGCGATCTGCACAGCGAAGTCGGCCTGTTGCCGCGGGTTCACGGTTCCGGGCTTTTCCAGCGCGGCGAGACACAGGTACTTACTGCGTGTACGCTGGCCCCTCTGTCCAAGGCACAGATGCTGGACGGAATTTCCGATGAGGAAGAGAAACGCTACATGCATCATTACAATATGCCGAGCTACAGCGTCGGTGAGGCCCGTCCCGCCCGTTCACCCGGACGCCGCGAGATCGGCCACGGTGCCCTGGCAGAGCGCGCTCTAGTTCCGGTCCTGCCCGCCGAGGAGGATTTCCCATACGCGATCCGTCTGGTTTCGGAGGTTTTAATGTCCAACGGTTCGACCTCGCAGGCCTCCGTCTGTGCCAGCACTTTGGCTCTGATGGATGCGGGTGTGCCGATCAGCCGTCCCGTCGCCGGTATTTCCTCCGGACTGATCTCCAATCCAAACGACGAGAACGACTATGAGGTTTTTGTCGACATTCAGGGCGTTGAGGACTTTTTCGGCGATATGGACTTCAAAGTTGCCGGTACAGCCGAGGGAATTACGGCGATTCAGGTTGACATGAAGGTTGACGGCATAAGTCTCGACGTGATTCGCGAAGCTCTTGAAGTTACGCGGAAGGGACGCATGCATATTCTCAACGAGTCAATAAATCCGTGTATTGAAGCCCCCAGAGACGACCTTTCTCCCTATGCTCCGAAAATTATTCAGATGCAGATTGAGGTCGATAAGATTCGTGAGGTTATCGGCTCCGGCGGTAAGGTTATTAATAAGATCATCGCCGATACCGGTGTCGAGATCGATATCGAGGACGATGGTCAGGTGTATATTGCCAGCCCGGATACCGCCGCGGCGGAAAAGGCGGTTAAAATTATTAACGGTATTGTCAGTGACCCGATTCCGGGTGAGGAGTATGACGGCGTGGTGACACGTCTGATGAGCTTCGGTGCCTTTGTCGAATATCTGCCCGGTAAGGAAGGACTGGTACATGTCTCCAAGCTGGCCTGGGAGCATGTCGATAAGGTCGAGGACGTGGTCAATGTCGGTGACGAGGTTCGCGTTAAAATATTGGAAATCGATTCGCAGGGACGGATAAATCTTTCGATTCGCGATACCCAGGAGAAGCCGGAAGATTACGATGAATCGACCGAACAGGGCGGACGTCGTGGCGGCGGACGGAGAAATTCCGGTGGTTCCGACCGGCGGCGCAGTTCTTTGCGCGGTGATCGCGGCGAGCGTTCCCGCTCTTCGAGCTATGATCGCGGTGAGCGACAGAGAAGCGGCGACGGACCGCAGCGCCCCTGGCGCGATCGTCCCGGTCGCGGTGAATCCGGCGGCAGCGGACGTAGCGCTTCCGGATCGCGTCGCGGCGGCAGTCGTTTCCCTGATCGCGGCGAAGAGGAGAGCTTCAGTCACGGACGTTTCCGCGACTAATTTGCTGGGAATGCGCAATACCTGAGGAGGATTAAATGTTTGTAGATAATGGCTCCGATTTGGAGACAGTGACGGATAATGTTGCCGCCGAAGCGGCGGATGCGGTTGAGGAGACGGCGGAAACGGTAGAGGACACAGCGGAAGAAACAACGCTCCCGACCGCCCCCGTGCTACCTGAAGAAGATGATTATGTGGCTCTGGAAGGATCCGAATATGAGTTTAACTATGCCACGGTAGAGGATGCGGATTCCGGCATAATCACCTATTGGCTCAAAGCTGGAACCGACGGCTTCGGCAGAGCTATGAATAAAGTGTATCGTCGTCAGGCCTCACGCTTTAACGTACCGGGCTATCGCCGCGGTAAAGCACCGATGGGACTGGCTCTGCGTTATTACGGCGAGCAAGTTCTCTATTCGGACGTTTTGGATGAGATGCTTTTCCCGGCGGCCGGTGAAGTCGTGCATATGCCCGGACGACGGCTCCTGGCGGAACCGGCTCTTGATATTCTCGAGATAGGCGGCGATAAAGGGCTGACATTGATTTGTCGCGTCATGTACCTGCCGCAGGCCGAGCTCGGCGAATATCGCAATGTTGCGGCCGTCCGACCGGAGCATAGGGTTACGGACGAAGAAGTGGACATCCGCATTGAGGCGACCCGAAAGCAAAATGCCCGGATGGTGCCGGTTGAGGATCGTCCGGCCGAGTCGGGAGATATCGTTACGATCGATTACGCCGGCCGACTGGCCGATTTTGACGGTGATGACCCGCAGGACGCCTATTTCGAAG
>JAAZIX010000168.1 GCA_012800655.1 Clostridiaceae bacterium
CACGGGCGAATTTTATCATCATAGGCACAAGGCCGCAAGTTGATACCGTCAGGCGGCGCTGGCTCAAATTGAGATAACGCGGGTCGTTCAGCGTTTTCAACAGGCGAATTACCTCGTTATAGTTGGCAAAAGGCTCACCTATACCCATTAAAACTACATGGGTGACCGGCTGTTCGTACTGTCGTCCGACCGCATATACCTGTTGTAGCATTTCACCGTGGGTAAGGTTGCGGGCAAATCCCGCCTGCGTAGATGCACAAAACAGACAGCCCATTCGACAGCCGGCCTGCGTCGAGATGCATACGCTTAGCCTGTTCTGATAGACTATACCTACGGCTTCGATAGTGTTGCTATCGTAAAGACGTAATGTCATTCTCACTGTACCGTCTTCATGTGAGCACAACACCTTAATTTCCTCAAACGGGTTAAAATTGAATGCCGCCGCCAACGCCTGACGTCGCTGTTTAGAAATATTAGTCATTTCATCAACATCAGTCACACCGCGCCCCAACCACTCTTGTATTTGCTTGCCAACATAGGACGGCCATCCCTGTTCACTTACCCAGGTAGCAATACTCTCCGGACTCCAATCGTAAATCAACGGACGCACCGGCTTTTTGAATAGAACTTCATTCTCGGTATTCACTGTCTTCTTCTCAATTTCTTTTCATTAAGCTGATGAAAAAGCCTTCCGTGCCGTGATATCCCGGCAAAAATGTCATCTGCCCCTGCCGGATCGTCTCTTTTCCCGGCAGACCGTCGTCTAACAGCGCAAGTAATTTAGTCGGCAAATATTCCGTCAAATCGACCGGACTGAAATCACTTCCCGCGGCACCGGAGAGGAATCGGGCAATCTGCTCCTGATTCTCCGCCGGATTGAGCGTACATGTACAGTAAATTATATACCCCTGCCGACGCAGTTGATAGGCCGCCGCTTCAAGCATATCCGCCTGGAGCGGCAACAACTCATTCAAGCTTTCTCGACTCTTATTAAGCCGAATATCCGGCGAACCCGCTATTATTCCCAGGGCACTGCAGGGAACATCCAGAAGAATCCAATCATAGGCCTCCGGCTGCTTGCCAGTCTTATCTGCCGCATTCTCAACTCTGACCGTCAGACCGGGGTAGTCGGAGAGGCGCAAACGCGATAGAGTTTCGTTTAATTTAACCAAGCGCTGCTCACTTAAATCCGTTGCAATCACCCGGCTCCGTTTAGACGTACCTAGCTTTTCCAGGAGAATCAGGGACTCGATTATCTGCGCCGTCTTTCCTCCCGGAGCGGCGCAGGCATCCAGCACAGTCTGCCCGAGTTGCGGTCGGCAGATAGAGCCGGCGCACTGCGCCGCTTCCCCCTGCACGGTAATCCAGCCGCGCCGCCAGGAGTCCGACTCGGTCAGCCTGCTCTCATTCAAAGCCAAATGATAGGCTCCCGACATGAACCGCGCCGGATGCGGTTCGATACCTCGTGCGATCAAATCTGCTTTGACCTGCTCCGGCTCAGCTCGGCTACGGTTCACGCGCACCGTCAGGGGCGGACGCTCCAGCAAGGCGGTTAGAATAGTATCGGCGGCTTCGGAACCGTACCATTCGATAAAAGCATCGGTCATATCCGGGCTCAGACCAAAACGCAAATCCGACCGATCCGCCGGGATCTCAATCGGTTGCCGCAAATAGGCGCGCAGTATTGCATTGGCATAATTGACATTGCCCCGATGAGTGTAGCGATGTAGCAGCTTGCCAGCTTCGTTGACCACTGCCGATGCGGGCAGACGATCGGCATAAATGAGTTGCCAGAATGAAAGGCGGAGAACCGTGCGTAAAAAAGGTGTCAGTTCTTCGAACGGGCGACTACTTAATTGAGCGATCACATATTCAATCGGATAGATATATGTCAGTGTTCCATAAATTATCGCCAATCCGAGACCTATCTCGCGGCGGTCGAGTCCCCCGCTCGCCTGCCGTATCAGCTCGGATAAATCCGAATTGGGTGCCGTTTCGATTAAATTATGCAGAACCTGTGCCGCCATAGAACGGCCGTCGGTAGGCACCTCAAAACGAAATCTCCGTGACATGAATCAGTTCACCCGAACCGTGAAGCTGCCGCCGCGATAGTTGTGCGCCGTTTCGGAAGCGGGCAAGGGACGCCCGCTGGCCGTCTGCAGGGTGAATATCTCCAGCAGGCCCTGCCCGCAGGCAACCAGCAAACGACGTTTACTTCGAAAAACTACTTCGCCCGGGTTGCCGTACTCATTCTCCGGGTCGGCGACAGCGGCGGACTTTATAATCACTCTTTTGCCGTTAAATTCGGTCACGGCTTCCGGCCAGGGCTGCGTACCGCGAATCAAATTGTGAATCTCGATTGACGGGCGGGTCCAGTCTATATACCCGCTACTGCTCGTCAAAGGCGGCGCGTAGGTAACCAGAGCCGGATCCTGCGGATACGCCTGAACGCGTCCGTTCGCCATGGCTTCGACAACTTCCAACATCATCCGGGCACCCAAGACAGCCAAATCATCCAGCAACTCCCCGGCGGTGACATCCGGAGGCATCGACACGCGCTTTTGAGCCAGAATATCACCGGCATCTACCTCGTCACTCATGAACAAGACGCTGACTCCGGTTTCGCTATCGCCGTTGATAATACTGTGCTGAACCGGCGCCGCGCCGCGGTAGCGCGGCAGGAGCGAGGGGTGGAGATTAATGCATCCCAACCTGGGCAGAGCCAAAACTTCCGCGCTTAAAATACGCCCGTAGGCGGCGGTAATAATCAAATCCGGCTCAATCGTCGCCAATTCGTCGTAAAACGCCCGGCAACGCACCCGTTCCGGCTGAAGCAAAGGGAGATTTAAATCCGCGCAGGCCGACTTGACCGCGGAAGGGATCACTTCCCGACGGCGTCCCTGCGGACGATCCGGCTGGCAAACCACCAATTCGGGGCCATGGCCGACCGAAACCAAAGCCTCAAGTGTCGGGCGGGCAAATTCCGGCGTACCCATGAAGATAATTCTCAGCGCCATACGCTACTCCGTTGTGACGCGATCGTAAAACAGAATTCCGTCGAGATGGTCGCATTCGTGACAAATACAGGCTGCGCGCAGTCCTTCAGCCTGGAGAATGAAGTCATTACCGTCTATGTCCTGAGCCCGAACCGTCACGCTTTGCGGACGCTCAACAACACCGTCACGCCCCGGGCAGCTCAGGCAACCCTCATTTGATTCTTGTATGCCTTCGCGCTCCGTAATTTCCGGATTGATAAATATCGTTGTCTGCTCGTCCTCCGGCAACCGTAAAACAAACATGCGCCTCAACAGACCGACCTGGTTCGCCGCCAGACCGATGCCGATATTAATCGACTCCAGTGTGTCGACCAGATCGATAGCCTGTCGTCGTATCCGTTCATTAATCGTCTTAATCGGCTTGGCCTTGGCACGCAAAGCCGGATGCGGATCTTCTTGTATTTTCCTTATCGCCATAATTTACCTTCTCCGACGGATTATATCCTAAATCAACTACTTAATCATCCCAAAGCTGTAGGATCGGCATCAGGCCGGATCAACCTCAAAACTCTGAGTTATACCTTTTTCATCTTTACGTAGCGGCAATAAAGCCAAGTTTTGCAGAATAGCTGTAATTCCCGCCAAGTCATCGCCTGTCAGCATAAATTGCCAACGGTAGCGGCGGCTAAGCTGCCAAATCCCGCTACGTGTCGCTCGACTGAAAATGATTTCACTGTCGGGGCAATGCTGTTCTCTCAGCTTTATAGCTTTTTCGCACAAAAATTGCGTCCGCTCAGCCACCGCACGCTCGATATGTCCATTTATCCGGACAGAAGCCAGCACCTTAAACGGCGGATAGCCGGCCTGACGACGAAAAGCAAGTTCATTTGTGTAGAAAGCGGAATAATCATGGTGCAGAGCCGCCTGTAAAGTAAGGTTATCCGCATCAAAAGCCTGGATAATCACCCGCCCGATCCCGGCCTCTCCCGCAGTTGAGCGCCCGGCGCGGCCGGCAGCCTGTGTAAAGAGACGAAATGCCTCCTCATGTGCGCGGTAGTCCGGCTGATTTAGGGTCAGATCCGCCATCAATACCCCCACCGCCGCAACATCGGGAAAGTCATGTCCCCGAGCGATCATCTGCGTGCCGACCAGAATATCCGCCTCTCCGGCGGCAAAACGGCGTAGCAATTCCGCGTGTCCGCCGCGACCTTCGTCGCGCACTGCATCCTGATCCATGCGCAATATTCTCGCCGTCGGTAGAAGTTCGGCAATTGCGCTCACCGCCTGCTGCGTACCGCAACCAACGGCTTGAATATACGGTGATCCGCAATTCGGACAATGCGAGGGCAAAGAGGCGATGCGGCCGCAATAGTGGCACATCAGTCGACGACCTGCCGCATGCCAGCGCATATTAACCGAACAGGCCGGGCAGTTGATCCCGGCACCGCAGTCGTGACAAACTACCGCTGCCGAATAGCCGCGGCGATTGAGCAGAACCACCGACTGTCGTCCCTGCTCCAGGGTCTCCGCCAGCAGTTTGTAAAGACTCATGCTGATTAGACCGCTTGTACCAAGACGCTCTTCCTTACGCATGTCGGCAATTTCAACTCGGGGCAGATGCGCCCCACCGGGTCGGGAGCTTAACTGTAGTAGCCGGGACCGCCCCGTCTCTGTCCTGTAATAAGATTCCACGGAAGGCGTCGCCGAGCCTAGCAGCAACAAAGCGTCAGAATTCACACAGCGCAGACGGCCCACCGTGCGGGCGTCGTAACAGGGACGGCGTTCGGAGATATAGGCCGACTCCTGTTCTTCATCAATAACAATGAGACCTAAATTATCCACCGGACTGAAGACCGCCGAGCGGGCGCCGACAACGAGCCGGACTTCACCGCGCAGAATTCTCAGCCACTGGTCAAAGCGCTGGCGGGCGGTCAGCATACTGTGCTGTACCGCTACTTCGTCGCCAAAACGCTGGGTAATCCGCGCCACCATCTGTGGCGTAAGCGATATCTCCGGTACGAGAATAATTACTCCGCGTCCGGCGGCAAGCACCTTACGAGCCAGGCGTAAATACACCTCTGTCTTCCCGCTACCGGTCACGCCGTGCAAAAGAAACTCCCGCAATCGCCGGGCATCGCCATCCGGCGCATCAAAGGCCGAGAGCAGAGCATTCATCACCGTATCCTGATCATCGGTCAACGGCATATTTTCTATATTGTGCGGCGCCAATTCCGTCACGGCCTTTGCGCTGATATCCTCCGCTTCCGACTCGCGCCAGCCGTAAACAACAATTCCTTTCTTGACCAATGTGTTGAGCGGGCTGTCGCTGATTTGGCAAAGAGTCCGGCACTCCGCCACGGTTACCTCTCCGTACTCCAGAAGAAGTTCCAGCACCCTGATTTGCTGAATAAAACGAAGTTCCTCGCCCTCTAACAATTCCGTCGCCGCCTCGGGATCAACCAGACGAACGGTTCGCTCGCGGCGCGGGCGCATCCCCTCTCCTTTATCGGCCGTCGACATCAGTCCCGGCGGCAACATGCTACGCATAATCTCGCCCCAGGTGGCAACGTAGCGAATTTTCATTTGCTGCGCCAAACGCAACTGATCGGGTTTTAAGACCGGCACGGGATCACAGATGGCGTCTAGCTCTTTCAGCGCATAGCTCGAACCCGCCTCCTCCGTAGCTACTGTCGTCTCCAGTACAAAGCACTCGCGGAGCCTGTTGCCGGCACCGAACGGAACCATAATACGTAATCCGGGCTGTACGGCGGCGGATAATTCGTTCGGCACGAGATAAGTATAAATTTTATCAAAGCCGAAAGTCGCGTTGCGTAAGACAATTTTTGCTAACACGCATCCACCTCCGTTTGTGCAATAGCTCGGGTTTCCCACGGCACATACTTGTTAAGCAATTCTTTCGGGCCACACACTGCGGCATTCAGCAACTGAATACTGTCAATATTGTTTCTCGCACAGAAGACTTCATCGGTTGTCGCATAAAATGCCCGTCCGGCCGCATACTGTCGCGCCTCGGGATAACCGTCCCAAATAGCCGCCAGAAAAGCCGCCTCCTCCGGTTCGGATGTCAGCGGACGCGTTGTCAGACAAAGCGGCTTGCGATAGCGCCCGCCCAGGCGAAGCAAAGTTCCCGCGGTCGTCGCGCCGGGGTCCAATTCATAATAGTCGTACGCACGCAGAATATGAAAAAGCGAGCGCGGCGGCATTAGTTGTGTCTGTTCTTCGGTCGCGACAAAATCGGCCAGTTCCGCGGTATAGCGTTCCAAAGCCGCCTCCCCTTCCCCGGCGCGCGCCGACCGTCCCAGAGCCAAACCGCTACGATACCAGTTAAAAATCGGTCGCGGCAGACTTTTCCTGCCGTAGAGCGCGACAACCTCCGTCAAATCGCAAAGCTGTTGCCAGCCCCGTTCGTTCAGCGCCAAAGTCGTGACCAGATACTCCGTCGGCCGAGCGGCGAAATGCGCCCTAACCATACTGCTTTCTTCGGACAGCGGCTTTCTGGTAAAACCGCGCATGTCGGCATGGGGGAGCTTGTGCAAAACCTGCGCCAGAATCTCACCGGTCGCCCGTGCGTCATCCGTCGCTCTGTGGTGGCTATGGAGTTCAATCCCCATCAGCTTTGCCATTGCCGCCAGATTATATTCGTCCTGCCTGACCAGCAGACGCGAAAGCGACAGCGTGTCGACAAAGGTAGGACGGAAATTGCGGAATTTCGCCGCGTCACGATAGCGGAACAGCGCCGCCTGGAGAAAAGCCAGATCGAACGCGGCATTGTGTGCGCATAGAGAATCGGAACCGATAAAATCCACCAACTCCTCCAAGACCTCGCGCTCCGGCCTGCCCCATTCATCAATCATTATCTGCGATATCCCGGTCAATCGGGTCACTTCCGTAGGCAACGGTCTCTCGGGATCAATAAAGGCCTCATAATGTTCCGTCGGCAAATAACTGCCGTCCGACTGACGCTCAAAACGCACCGCTCCGACCTCGATCGGACGATCTGCCTGCGGCTCGAGGCCCGTCGTCTCCCAGTCAAAGCCCACATAGCGCTCCGGACGCGCCGCCGCCTCAAAACTCGCCGGATCCGGAGCCAAAATCACCGTTCCGGCCACATCGCGCAAACGCAACTCCATTCCCGGAATCAGAGTAAATCCGTTCGGTTCCTCCCTCATCCGTTCGCGCAAAGCCCGCTCCGTGGCGAGATATCCCCGCAACGTATATCGGTCCGTAATCGCCAACGCCGGATATTCATTCAACTTAACCAGATCGATAATCGCATCGGGTGTCAGAGTACCGCCCGGTGTCGCCGTGG
>JAAZIX010000169.1 GCA_012800655.1 Clostridiaceae bacterium
ATCTCGAACCGGAGTCGGACGGTCTTGCCGATGAGACAGCCGTTGAAGATCCGGATGCACCGATTGACTTCAGTGAGTACTTGAGTAGCTTTATGCAGCCCGATGTGGGTGATCGCTATCAGGATATCGAACATGGAGGCGGTAAGACCGAAGAGTAGGCGAGAGTATGGTAAAGCGTCAACCCTTACGCATGTGTGTCTGCTGCCGGGAGAGGGATGAACAGAGAAATCTAATGCGCTTTGTCGTCAGCAACGGCGAAGTGGTCCCGGATCCGACCGGCCGCGCTCCCGGACGCGGTGCGTACGTGTGCAGCAAGCCGGAATGTTTGCAGGCAGTATTGAAGAAAAAACGTCTGAGCCAGGCTTTAAAGGCCGGTCAGGGCGAAGCGGTAGAGAAGGCGATTGTCGCTCTGCAGCGGGTGAAGGAATGACAGTGCCCGCCGATAATGAGTATAATAGATGAGGCATCCGCGAACATATAGCGTGTGATGTGGAGGAAAAGCGAGATATATGGTGAAAAACAACGAATCCGGACTGAGAGCGGGATTTGTGCATGCGGATTCCGACGGCCTACCCCCGGCTGTTCCCGAGCAGGTGACGCCAGCCCCGACAGAGGCTGAACGTAGTGCTCGAGAGGCCGCGGAGGTCGCTGCAGCGGAACCGATTGCCGAAGCGAAGACCGAGGAAGAAGCCGCGCCCGATACTACTATGCATGGAGTGTCGGGGCGTAAGATCGGCGTGCGGGTCAGCCGTGTTTCCCGGCGCAGTGCCGCAAAGAAAGAGGCTGAAGCCGCCGATACTGTAGAAAAAACTCGTCCCTCTCCCACAACCGAGGCTACGGTTGATGCTCCGGCACCTGCTCGCATCACGGAAGCGCCGACAGTTCCGGAGACTCGCCCGACAAAAACAGCAGAAGTTGCCGTAGCGAAGCCGTCATTCCCGGCCGCAGAGCAAGCGGCTCCGGCTCAGCCTGTTAAACCTCCGACCGTTACTCCCGCGCCGACTGTGATTACTGCCGCTAAACCGGTTGCGGAGCCGCCGAAGGCGGCACAAAAACCGGCTACTGTTACGCCTGCATCGATACCGGCAACACCGGCCGTGCCGCAAGTGCTTCCCGTTGTCGAGCCTGCGGTCACAGCACCTACCAAGCCCTCCACAACGCCGGCGACACCGGTACCCGATAAATCCGAGCGTGTAACCGCCCAGATACCTCCTGCGCCCGCCGTCCGCCCGACGAAACAGGCACCGGCACCGCGTCCGGCTCAACAGCCGCGCCCGCCGGTCACACCCCAGGCCCAGTCACCGTACCCTGCAACTCCGCCTCCCGTAGCGCCATCCCGACCGACTCGCCCGCCGCGTTCGTCGCGGCCGTCGACTATTACCCCTTCAATACCCAGTGCTCTGCCGCAGGCCGGTCCGGCCACTCCGAGCGCTGCTCAGAGTTCTTTGGCGGCAACGGCGGCTAGATTTGCCGCAATGCATGCCCGCCGCGAAGAGCGGAAGAGCGAGACTCAGACGGAGGCGCGCCCGCGTGACCGCGGACAGGCTGCCCCACTCGGACAGCGTCGCTCGTCCGACCGCCGTTCCGCCCCCGGTGCGGTAGACGGATATACTCAAACACGTTACATACAAGATAAGGATCAGGATGAGCGGCCTGTTTTCCAGTCCCAGCGCCGCCGAACCAGACGAACGGTACAGCCCGGCTTTGGCGAAGCTCTGCCGACCAAAAACGAAGGGACCCGTAGCGGCGGTTTCCGCTCCGGAGGTCGGGTACCGGGATCCGAGGCTACTACCGCCGACGGAAGACGCCCTCAGCGAGGCCGCGACTATCGCAGCCGTGACCGGCATGCTCAGCAGGAGGATATGTATGAGAGCCTGCGTAATATCCGTCGTGACCGACGTCAGTCGGACGGAGACGCCCCCGGCAAGGCGGTTTTGACCAGTGTCACGTTACCGGAGACTATGAGCGTCAAGGATTTTGCCGCCGCGATCAAGAAAACCGCTGCGGAAGTCATCAAGAGCCTTATGATGAACGGCATGATGGTGACGATAAATACGGATATTGATTTCGATACGGCATCGATCATCGCCGCCGAATTCAATATTACGGCCGAGCAGGAAGTCGTTGTCACCGAAGAGGACATTCTCTTTGACGAAGAAGAAGATTCGGAAGAGGATCTGCTACCGCGTCCGCCGGTTGTGGTTGTCATGGGTCATGTCGACCACGGCAAAACGACCTTATTAGACAAAATCCGTGACACGCGGATTGCTTCCGGAGAGGCGGGAGGAATCACCCAGCATATCGGTGCCTCTATGGTTAAAGCGCATGACCGCATGATTACTTTCCTCGACACTCCGGGCCATGAGGCCTTTACAACGATGCGCGCTCGAGGAGCTCAGGTCACCGACGTGGCCATCCTTGTGGTAGCGGCTGATGACGGCGTAATGCCTCAGACCCTGGAGGCTATTCGCCATGCCCAGGCAGCCGGAACCGATATTGTCGTTGCCATTAATAAAATTGACAAACCGACCGCCAACCCCGATCGCGTCCGTCAGGAGCTGGCTCAGAAGGGCCTTGTTCCGGAGGATTGGGGCGGCGAGACCATAATGGTGCCGGTTTCGGCGCTGACCGGGGAGAATATCGACGATCTTCTTGAGATGGTTCTTCTGACGGCGGATATGAAAAATCTGCGCGCCAATCCGGACCGCCGCGCCGCCGGTACGGTGATAGAGGCACGACTGGATCGTTCGCGCGGAACGGTGGCTACGCTCCTGGTTCAACGCGGAACCCTGCGTACGGGTGATACTATCGTTACCGGCTCATTGGTCGGTCGTGTCCGCGCCATGGTTGACCATACCGGCAAGCAAATCGACGAAGCCGGACCTTCCGTGCCCGTGGAGATTATCGGTCTGCCGGATGTTCCGGAAGCGGGCGAGATATTCAACGCGGTTGAGAACGAGCGCGTGGCGCATTCGTTGGCCGCCCGTCGCCGCGAGGAGGAGCGCGAGCGGCAGCTCAACGCTTCTTCACGGATGAGCCTGGACAGCCTCTTTGACCGGATGAGCGCCGGCGAAGTGGTCAATCTCAATATCATTATCAAGGCGGATGTCCAGGGTTCTGTCGAAGCCGTACGTCAGTCACTTGAGAAGCTGAGCAACGAACAGGTACGGATCAATATTATTCACGAGGCCGTAGGTATCATTTCCGAGACCGATATCCGCCTGGCGGAAGTTTCCGAGGCGATCATAATCGGCTTTAATGTCCGTCCGGATAATCTCATCCGCGAGTTGGCCGAAGAGCACGGGGTCGATATCCGCCTCTACAGAGTTATTTATGACGCAATCGAGGATATAGAGAAGGCGATGCGCGGTATGCTGGCTCCGACCTACGAAGAGGTTGTTACGGCAAGGATTGAAATTCGGGAGATTTTCCACGCTTCCGGAGTCGGTACGATCGGCGGCGGCTATGTGCTTAGCGGCAAGGTCAATCGCAATAATAAATTGCGTCTGATACGTGACGGCATTGTGATTATGGAAGGTCGCTTTGCATCGCTACGCCGCTTCAAGGACGATGTCCGAGAAGTCAATGCCGGATATGAGTGCGGTCTATCGATCGAAAACTTCAATGACATTAAGCAGGGCGATATCGTCGAGACCTATGTCATGAGAGAGGTAGTTAATGAGTAATCCCATGCGGGCGCGGCGCATTGCCGATGAGATTAAACGCCAACTGGCGCTTATTATTCAAAGCGGGTTCCATGACCTGCCGCTACCGCCGTTTACCAGTATAACCGAAGTTCGTATGACCGGCGATCTGCGCCGGGCTTTCTGTTATGTTTCGGTTCTGGGCAATACCGAAGCGGTTGTAGCCGCCGTCAAAACTCTTGAGGAGACCAAGTCCTTCATGCGCTCCCACTTGGCGCAGATGACCCGTCTGCGTAAGCTCCCCGACCTGACCTTTGTGGCCGACACATCGATCGCCGAAGGAGTAAGGATCACCAAGCTGATCGATGAAATTTCGAAAGCCGACCGAGCTGCCGAAGCACGCCGTCAGGCCATTGAGCTTCACGAGGAGAACGGTACGTGAGTCAAGAGCCGGAGAATATTCTCGGCGGCAAAATATGCCGAGTGACCCTCGATCTGCTGGCTGAGCGCGTCGCGGCTCTGGCCGATACAGATCGCGAGGTCTTTCTCTATCCGCATATCCGTGCCGATGCCGACGCTTTAGGCGCATGTCTGGCCATGCAGGAGATATTGCGACAAATCGGCGTGCGCTCACGAGTTGTAGCGGAAGAGTCTCCGGAGGAAGTGATCGGCTTTGTCAATACGGACGCTGCCGTCATGGGTGTTTTCGGATATGATGAATTTCCGCTCGAGCGTCAGGCGATGGCCATCGCTTTGGATAATTCGGGCGGATCGCGCCTGGGCAGACGCCTGAGCATGTATGATTCCGCTCCGGAGCAGTGGGTAATTGATCATCATATTCCGGATCAGCCGGATGAATCGCCCCATATCTGGCGCGACACCGCCGCCGCGGCCTGTTGTGAGATGCTGACCCGTTTGGGAATTTATTGGCATGAGCACTTTCCGCAATTGCAAATCAATGAAGACTGTGCCAATCTCCTGATGATGGGTCTGCTGACCGATACAGGTCGTTTCCTGTACGCCAATACCACGTCCGGCAGCTTCATGACAGCCGCCTATCTGGTCGAACACGGAGCGCACGTGGCGGATTTGAATTTGTATATGTACGATGCCCTAACCGAGATTCAAATGCGTCTGCGCGGTCTGGTTTTTCAGCGCGTTTCTTCGCTATGCGGGGGGCGGATTATGATCGACCTCGTAACCTGTGGCGAAATGCGGGAATACAAAGCTTCGGAGGATGACCTGAGCGGAGTCGCGTCGGAACTGCGCCGCGTTTCCGGGGTCGAATTGGCCGTAATACTGCGGGAGGTTGAGCCCGGCAAATATCGCGCCTCGGTGCGTAGCGACGACGGCGGCGCGGCTCGGCGGCTGGCTTTGCGTTTCGACGGCGGCGGACATGCCGCGGCGGCCGGCTTCACATTGCAGGCGGGATCACCGCAGGACTGCTTGGAACAGGTCAAGGCGGCGGCGACCGAGGAGATGAGTTGCGCGCCGGAACGCGAATTACCGTAGCTATGTCGATAAGCGGCCTGCTGAATATTTATAAGCCGATCGATTGGACCTCTTTCGATGTGGTCAAGAAATTACGCTTGATGTACAAAATCAAAAAAGTCGGCCATGCCGGAACGCTCGACCCGTTTGCCGAGGGCGTTTTACCGGTGGCTTTCGGTCAGGCCACGAAGTGGATTTCATATATTCAGAGGGGAAGTAAAGAATACATTGCTCTGATTTATTGCGGAACGGCCACGGATACGGCGGATATCGCCGGGCGAGAGATCACGACGAAAAAGGAATTTTCACCGGAGGAAATCGCCGCCTTCAGCCGCGACGACTTCGCCACGATCAGGGCTCTGCTTGCCGAACGAATCGGATCCTTATCTCAGGTGCCGCCGATGTTTTCCGCGCGCAAATATCAGGGACAGCGCCTTTATGATTTGGCGCGGCGCGGCATAGAAGTGGAGCGGCCGGCGAAGGAGATCACGGTCGAGGCGGGCGAGTTGTTGGCGGCATCTTTCGTGGAATGGAGCGAATCCGCCGTCGAGCCGGTACCGTCCAAAGCCGCAGGCTTCGCGCATTTGCGCGGAATCTGGGAAGAATATTTCGCGCGCCCTTTGCCGCGGCCGATTTCGTCGGGTAAATATATGGTTCTTCTGGTGCGCTGGCTGGTCTCGACAGGCACATATGTGCGTGTTTTGGCGAGCGACTTGGGCGCGGATCTGGGAACAAATGCCTACTGTGCGGCTCTCCTGCGCAGTGCCTACGGGCCTCAACATTATACGACGGCCTCGCCCCTGACGGCTTTGCCGCCTGATGTGGCGGAACTGACCGCTTCCGAGTTGCTTTTGTCGGCGGACGCGGCTCTGGCGGAAATTCCGCCTTTATATATAGACGCGCGGGAGCTGCAAAAGCTCTATTGGGGACAAAGCTTCCCGATTGATCCGGAAAGACTAGATGCCGACATTGCTCCTCCGTATCGAGCGGTAAATCAATCTCCGGGCGCGCCCCGCGTTACGCACGGTATCGTAAACATCGTTTACACTGAAGGAAGACCGTGGGTAAAAGCGGAACGAATGTTCCCGGCCTAGTTTGTTGCGGGAAGGAATGGTGCGGGATGGACCTGATAAATATCAGCTGGGATGCGCGGGCGGGCAGGCTTCGCGGGACGGATATCGATAATGCCGCCGGGACGCAGGCTTATAATGCCGTCTGTCTCGGCTTTTTTGACGGTTGTCATGTCGGCCATCGCGCTCTTATTAATACCCTGCTGTATGCCGCTGCCGAAGCGGATCTGAGTCCTTGCATCCTCACTTTCGATCAGCTGCCGACGCAGAACAGCGGTGTTTCGTCTTACGATGATTCGGTTCCCGCCAGTGACACGGGTCGCAAGGTTCGTGAACGCCGCATGCGTGAGGGCGGACCTTTTTTGATCCAATCCGCGGCCGACCGCTACCGTCACCTAACCGATTGCGGCGCGGATCGGGTATACGTGCAACAATTCAGCGCCGAGTTTTCCCGGCTGGGTCCGGAGGATTATCTGGAGAAGGTACTCTACCGCGACTTGCGGGTCCGCTTGATTGTGGTTGGTTATGATTTTCGTTTCGGAGCCGATTCGTCGGGCAGGGTCGCTCATCTGCAGCGCTGGGGCGAGGAACTCGGCGTGCGCGTCATTGTGGTGCCTCCGGTACAGATTAAAGGAGCAACCGTCCACAGTTCCCTCATTCGCCAGGCTCTGCTGACCGGTCACATAGAGGAAGTCAACCGTTATCTGGGTCATCATTTTTCGATTCGCGGCGAGGTTATCCGCGGTTCCGCCCGCGGACGTACGACCGGGCACCCGACGGCGAATATATTGTGTCCGCCGGAGCAGATTTGGCCGCCTTTTGGAGTCTACGCGACCCTGACCGAAGTCGATGGACGTTATTATCCGTCCATCAGCAATTTCGGGGTGCGCCCGACGGTTGATGATCCGACAACCGAACCGATTCTGGAAACTCTGATTTTTGATCGTGAAATGGATTTGTACGGAAAGGAAATTACCGTGCATCTCTTGAGCTTTATTCGTCCGGAAGAACGCTTTCAGAGTTATATGTCGATGGTCGCGCAAATTTATCAGGACATTGAGCAAGCCACAGCCTTTCTCCGCAATATGGATACGGCCCTGCCGTGCTATTCCGCCGCCGGAACGGAAGTGCGCGTGATTCGTGCCGAGCGCTTCAATACCGTCAGCCTGTACTGGGAGTTTTATTTTCGCAAGACGGAGAAGCTGTGCAGTGCCGCTCCCGTAATAGCCCGACTTTTGACCGCGGCTTCCAAGGCCTATCCGAGCAAGCCTCTGTTAGCCGCTCGTCTGGCCGATCTCTACGGCGCCACCTGGACGGCCGATACCGGCTCGTTCGGCGATCTGGGGCGCCTGGTTTTTCACGCTTCGGCGGTCGGACATATCGATGCGGGAATCAATCCGATCGATGAACTTTTGGAATTAGTGCTGGCTTGTCTCACCGAGCCGCTCACCGATGAATCCGGTCATTTCGATGCCGCGCTGGTGGCGAGCGAGATTAAAAATCAGCTCGATTTGCTCAAGGCCGTTGAGGATAATCCGCATTCTTGGGCCGGCCGCCGCTTTATCGATAATCTGACCGTCGGACACACCGCCCACGGCCTGTCTTCCCGAGGCAACCCCGAACAATTGCGGAGTCTGACTCCGGCCGAGCTGAGCGAGATTTGGCATGACCTCTTGTACAAGGCTCCGCTACGGGTTCGCTGGACCGGAAGAATCCGCTCCGACAGGATTGACAGGACGATAGAAGCCCTGCAAAAACTGCGCCCGTATCGACCGTACCGTGCGGGGAAGAGGGGAGACGCGGAAACGGATACGGTTCCGATGCCGATACCGGGTCGTCTGCCGAGCCCTATGCCGCTTTCGCCGCTGGAACCGGTTGTCGAAGAGCGGCAGGTTCAGCAATCGTCGTTGCGTCTGGCCTATAGATTGCCGTTCAGCTATGTTTCCCCGCAACGACACGTCCTTACTCTCCTGAACGCCATGCTCGGCGGCGGCGCGGATTCGCTACTCTTCGCGAAGATTCGCGAAGAACTTGGTCTCGCCTACAGTGTTCGCAGCGAACTGAATCACGGTCTCGGAGTCCTGACGGTTTCCGCGGCGGTTCACCCGGGCAGCGAAGACGCCGCCGAAGCCGCAGTTAACAAAACGATCGCTCGCCTGGCCGGCGGTGATTTTTCCGCGAGCCTGTTCAACAATATGCGCAAGCAACTGTACAATTCATTAATTTCTTTGCGGGACAGTCTTTCCGGCACGCTCAGTTATGACGTGGCGGCGTGTCTGAGTCGACAAAGCGAATCTCCGGCCGACTTGGCGGCGAAAATCATGCAAATCCAACCGCATGAGATAGCGGAAGCGGCGGCCGCCCTGGTGGCGATTCTCAGCTACCGTCTCCAACCGAACAAAGAGTAAGGAGGGTTGAATAAGGGAGTGAGCATGGTCGAAGATCGCACCTACAGTTGTTATACCAAGAGGGATCCCTATACCGGACGGGAAATGCAGGTCGCCAGGCACAGTTCCGGATGTTCGGTCACTTTGTTGCCACGCCCCGGTTTTGTACACAGCTTTGCCGCCGTCGGCATACCCTATGGTAGCATCCATACGCAAGTTGTCGATTCAGACGGAGTTAAAAAGTCCTTTCCTCCCGGTAGCGCCCACTTTTTTGAGCATATGGTCTTCGGCGAAGCCGGTAGCGAGGGCTCACTGTTCGAGCAACTCAGTGAACTCGGCGCGCGCGCTAATGCCTTAACCGGCTACTGCGATACGGTATATTATTTTGTAACCATCGAAAATGTGGAGCGTTGCCTGCAGCTTTTGCTCGATGCGGTGACCGAGGTTGACCTGTTGCCGGCGTCGGTAGAACGCGAACGAGCAATCATTCTGTCCGAGCTGGGGTTGGATCGGGACAGTTCCGAGCAGATTTGTTTCACAAACCTGATGCGCGCCATGTGGAAGAATCATCCGGCCGGCGAACATATTATCGGTAGTGAGGCATCTTTGGCGAAAATTACGCCCGCAATCTTGGCCGACTTTGCGGATACATTCTATACGCTACCGAATTTTTCGATAGTATTGGTCGGCGATCATGAGGCGGAGACCATCTTTCCGAAAATCATGGCAAATCTCGATTCAATTAGGAACGGCAATCGACGCCACTGCCGAAACTCCCGTTTCGACAGCCTGCCTCTTCCCGAACCGGCGGAGGTTGCGGAAAAAATGGTCTGTGTGACCCGGGATGTCCTGATCGGCCAATTTTTAATTGGTATAAAGTTGCCGGCGCCGACTCTGAGCAACTCATTCAACTCCCGCGATCTACTGAGCCTGCGTCTGTCCGGGCGCCTGTTCTTCGACTCGATTCTCGGCGATACGGCACCATTATTTACAAAGCTTGAGTCTGTCGGACTGGTCAATGATTCTTTCGGCTATACCTGGATCTGTGAGAACAGCTTTGCGACTTTGGTTGTCGGCGGGGAAAGCGCTGATCCGGCCGCAGCCGCCGATGCCGTCAAAGCGGAACTCCTGGCGATCGGCCGCGATCTCACGACCCACCCGAATTTGGATGACTACGAACGCCAGCGTCGCATTGAGACAGGAGACTTTATCCGTTCCCTCGATTCCATTTCGTCGACCGGGATGGCGGCAACCGAGTCGGTGCTGAGCGGCTCCGATCTTTTCGATTATGCGCTACTTTATCGAGATATCGATCCGGCGGCGGTAATCCGCGCTATGGATTTTTTGAGCAATGAGGCTTATTATTGTTCATCATTAGTACTTGCAGAAACGAGGACACATTAATGTACAATGTCAGCTTTCCCGGTTTGGGGATCAATGACTTGAAGGTTTCCCGCGAGGCCTTTACCATTTTCGGCTTTACAGTTTACAACTACGGGTTGATCATTTCACTCGCGACGATTCTCTGCATCGTTTTGGCGATGCGCTATGCCAAAAAGAAAAGCGACCGGATAAATCAGGATGATCTGCTGGATGTGGTTCTGGCCGTGATTCCCGCGATGCTGATTTTTGCGCGTTTGTATTACGTTGTTTTCTCCTGGGAAACTTTTTCCAAGGACTGGCGCCTGATCTTCGATATGCGCTCCGGCGGCATGGCCTTTTACGGCGGCGTGATCGGCGGAATTCTGGCTATACTCCTGGTTGCGCGAGTAAAAAAGAAACCGGCCGGAGATTTTATGGATTTTGCCGCCGTCTATCTGCCTTTGGGGCAGGCAATCGGACGTTGGGGCAACTTCTTCAATCAGGAAGCTTTCGGTACCAATACCGATTTGCCCTGGGGCATGATTTCCGAGGGCACCCGCAACTATCTCTACTCCGTACAGGACAAATATCCCGGAATTAACCCCAATGCGCCGGTTCATCCGACTTTCTTCTATGAATTTCTCGGCAATATGGTCATCTTTGTCATATTGCTTTACATTCGCAGCCGTAAGCCCCGTCGCTGGATTATGACATCCACTTACATAGCGCTGTACGGCCTCCTGCGCTTCTTTGTCGAAGGAATTCGCACCGACCCGCTGATGATCGGCACGACCGATATCCGCGTCTCGCAGTTGCTGTCAGCGGTTATGGTCGTTGCCGGCCTGGCGGTTATCCTTATCCTGAATGCCAAGACCCGCAAAGAGCGTCTGGCGACCGAGCGGAGCATCTTGTTGGGAGAAATTCCGCCTGCGGCCGAAGCCGTAGCCGAAGTCGAAGCCGACGCCGAGACGGAGTCGGTCAATGTCGAAGTTGATGCCGAAGCTGATTCCGCGGCTGAGTCTGAGATCGCGGCCGGGGCCGACGGCGAGGCGAAGGCGGAGCTTGGAGCCGAAGTTGAGGAGGAACCGGTTTCCGCTTCCACAGGTGATGCAGTATAACGACAGTCAACCGATTTATCGCCGCGCCTATTTCCGCGCGCTGGACTACCGACTCCTGGTGCCGGTATTGGCACTATGTGTCATCGGTTTGTTTGTCCTCAACAATGTATTGATCAATAATCCCGCCTACCTGCGCACCTGGCCGCGGAGCATATATATTCAGGCCGGAGCGGTGATTTTCGGTCTGGTTGCGATGATAATGTTCTCCCTGCTGAGTTTGCCGATGTTGCGGATCAGCGGCTATGTGCTTTGGGTACTGAGCTTCATCCTACAGTTGGCTCTGCTCCGTTTCGGCGATCGGGAAGTAGCCGCCTCGACCGGATCCAATGCCTGGCTCAAACTCCCGTTCATCGGTAGCTTTCAACCTTCAGAGCTGGCGAAAATAGCCACCTGCCTGGTAGTCGGAATGATTCTTGAGGGAATGCGTACGGGGCGAATTGAACGATATGGCTGGTTCTATATAACATTGGCGGTTGCTCCGCAGTTGGGTCTGGTGATCGGTCTTCAAAAGGATCTCGGTACGGCGCTGGTCTTTATGGTGATGATTTCGGTGATGATTTTCGTCTGGGGAATCAAGCTGCGCTATGTGTTAATAACTATTTCCGCTTTAGTCATGGCCGTGCCGTTAGTCTTTATATTTGTTTTGCGGCCCTTCCAACAGAGTCGCCTGATTTCGTTTTTATTCCCCGCTTTGGATCCCCAGTCGACCTATAATGTCACGCAGGCCAAGCGTGCTATTGCTTATGCCGGTCTGGCCGGATCCGAGGCGGCGCGCTCGGTCTATGTGCCGGTGCAGCCTTCGGATTTTATTTTCTCGGCGGTGGCGGCCTGGCTCGGCTGGATCGGAGCTTTGATGGTGATTTTTCTGACCGTCTTTTACCTAATCCGCTGCTTAACAATTGCCAAGCGTACCGACAGCCTGTTCGGGCGCTATACGGTCAGCGGTTTGACGGCAATATTTGCTTTTCATTTTATCGAGAATGTCGGGATGAATCTTGGACTGATGCCGGTGACCGGCATACCTTTACCCTTTGTCAGTCAAGGAGGCACGGCAATGCTGATGAATTTTATGAGTCTGGGTATAATTATGTGTTTCTCTCTGGAGCGCTGGAATCGCACCTGGATCGAACAACAGGTATAATAGAAACGTGAATTTCGGCATAAAGGAGGGCAGAGGCAGCTTGGATAAAAGAAATGACGGTCGTAAAACTTGTGTGCGGTCTTGTTCACGACAAATACGGGTCGCCAGCCTACTTCTCCTGATTTTTCTGTCGTCGCTATTTGCCGGTTGCTACGAAACGCTTCTTCTGCCGCCGGTTGGCTCGGAGACCGGTCCGGTAATCTCCGGAGCTTCGCCGACGCGTTCTATCCTGCCGAAGGATGTTACACCGGCACTGAGCCCGACTCCCTACGTGGATCTCGAGACGATCCCCGAGCGGGAGTTCGTGAGCTATATCACGGGGGCAATAAACAACCCGGGACTCGCCGCATCGATGTATGACCGGATTTGGCCGAATTTGAGAAATACCGAGGCACCGACTTATGTACAGTTCCAGGAGTATATTTATGCCTTGCACAACGCTATCGGAGTCCCCATTGGCGGCATCAACCCGATGACCGAGCCGGAGGCTCGCAGTTATTTGAATGAGATGCGTAAGAATAACCCGGAGATTGCTTTGGCCAATGAGGAGAGTGCTTTTTATTGGTTGCAGCTCGCCACGTTGACGCGTCGTTACGATCGCTTCCCGTTTGTTGTACAACGTACAGCGGACGGGGTTGCCGTGCTTACGCATGCTTGGGTGGCAGATTCAATCAAATTGTTGCGGCGGGCGGAACTCTATTTTTTGACTTTGAATTCGGGCTATACGGATAATCTGAGCAAATTGCTCAGCTCCGAGGTGCCGACCCAAGAGATTTTGCGCTATAAGGCGGAGCTAACGATAGATTATTATCGCGAGAATGTCGTTCCGGATCATCATCAGCTGGTGTCATTGCGTGCCGATGCACTGCAGTTCCTCCAGGCGCTGAATGATCCCCGGTTACCGAGTGTGACGCAGGCGGAATACCGCAAGACGCGCTCGATGCAGATTGTTAATACCGGTGAGGGAAATTACAAAATAGATGACCGTGTTCCGCAAAGTATTCCCGACTCGTTTTATCGCCTCTTTTTGCCGAGCGGCAGGGCAATTACTTTGAATGCGATGATCGGCAGCTATAGTCTGAGCGTGATGCTCGATGCGGAGCCGCAGGATGTTCTGATCAGTCGACTGCCCGTAACCACGTCTCCGGTCGATACGATGCCGACTGTGACGGCGACGGGGGCTACCGAGCCCTCTGCTTCGGAGTTGACCGCTGAGTCCGGTACAACAGATCCGACTTCGACCTCTTCCGAAGAGACGAGCGGTACGACAAAATCGGATGGCGATCAACCCGATCCGGTTGAATCGACGACCGATGCTCTGGAGGATTTGTGGCTAATTCAGGTAGATTATCCCGGCCTGAGACTGTATCTATCCAGCGACACGCCGCAGGAAGAAAATTCCTTTGCCGGCACGGTGATAGCCATGCTTATTACCAATCCGGACTATCAATTGGGAACTTTTCTCTGTCCCGGAATCGGCAAGGAAGAGGTGCTCAACAAGTGGCCCTTTGCCGATCTCAGCTCATACAGCCTGCAGGGGGAACAGGGACAGCGGATAACGATATTATTTACCGACGGAATAGTCGATGGAGTACATGTGACTATGCCGGAAGGACGGGCCTTCATCGACTAATTAACTATTTTCTGTTCTCGACCTATGTCGACTCGTCGTTGTCCGTCGGCTCATTCTCATCGTTTGCTTTATCGGTTGTTACCGAATCGTTGTCTTCTTCCTCCGATATTTCTGTAGTTTCCGACATATCCGAGGATTCGTCCGTCGTCGCGCTGTCAGTTGCGTCTTTGGAGGTGTCTTTGCTTTCTTCCCAATCATACATGAACTGTTCCATGAACTCGGCGCGCAGGGCACGGAAGTGCCCGGGGCGTTCGCTGGCCCGTTTCAGATTGCGCTTATAGACCCAGCGTCGGAAGAGGGCGTAGAGGAAGGAGAAAAGAGGTATGGCCAAGAGGAGGCCCACCGGTCCAAAGAGCGATGCACTGATTGTGACGGCCAGGAGTACGATTAATGGGGGCAATTTCACCGTCCGTCCGACGACGCGCGGGTAGATGAAGTTGGTCTCGATTTGGATCAGAACCACATAGGCGATCAGGAAGGTGAGTGCCTGGTTGGCATCTATGGTCAGAATCATCAGGCTGCCGACGATTGCCGTGACGTAGGCGCCGAGAATCGGCACAAATGTCATCAGACCGCCCAGTGCCGCGATAACAACCGCATAGGGCAGTCCGAATATTGTCATAACAAAGAACAGCAGAACGCCGAGGATCATTGCCTCAAGCATCTGACCGGAGATGAAACCGTTGAAGCAGCGGGAGGCCAGCTTCATAACGTCCATGAATTTGTTGTAGCGGGAATCGTTTAGGAAAGCGCGGAGGACCAGCTTTGCCTGATGTGATATTTTGGCTTTGTCAAGAAGGATGTAGATGGCGAAGATGATGCCGAGCAGGAAGAGCAGGGTTCTGTTCAGCAGGCCGGAAACGAAGCGTAGTATGGATGTCAGAACGGTGTCGGAGCTTTGGATGAAGATTCCGGTCAGGGAAGAGAAGGTCTCATCAATATTTATGCCGGCTAATTTCAGGAAAGCAGCCAGCTGTGTGTCTTCGGCGGCGGCTTGGTCGACGGCCTCCTGCCAATGCGCGAGGAGGGAAGAGATACCGCGCGGCAGAACTTGGACCGTGACGACCAGCTCGGGAATAATGTAGAGGAGCAACAGAGACATAATACCGACGACCAGTGACAGAGAGAGGATGAGGCTGACCGGGCGTTGCAGGGTTTTGCTTACCTTGCCCTGGGTATAATTTCCCTTCCCTCGGCGGTAGAAGGGCTTGATGAAAAGATGGCGCTCGAAGAAGGACATGGGGGCGTTGATGAACAGGGAAATCAGAACTCCGATGAGGAAAGGTTTGGTAATGGTGACAAAAGCGGTCCAGATGCCGGTGAGCCAGCCTAAGTTGTTGAATATCGTGCTTAATATGACGAATATCGCAATCAGCAGTATCAGCTGTCGGAATGTATTACGCTTCACCGCGGTTATCTCCTTTTGTGTTGTTACGGAATTATACCATTTATCCGTTTTTAGTGTTAAAATGTGCGTAACAAATCTTTTTATAAGGATGGTTTATTAAATGGCAGAAGTATTTGCGAAGATCCCGGCCACCCTGGCTGAGTTTCAAGAGTTGGCCGATCAGGGCATGGATACTCCGGAGAACACGGCGGCTCTGTTTTTCGTCGCGCTGGAGGCGATGATCAGCGAGAGCAGAAGCGAAGGATTGGCGATGATCAATGTCCTGAAGGGCCCGCAGCCGATGTCGCGGCATGAGGAGAGCTTCCTTAAGGACCGGATTATGGATAAGCCCTGGCTGGCGAGAGCTTATTTCCAGGGTGCCACGCCCGAGAACAACTATGCTCCCAACGAGCCGTTGACCCTGATTTTTGAGCGGGATACCCGTCCTCAGGAACCCGGCTTTGCCAGAGTCTATATTAAGACTCCCGCTTTCGATTCAAAGCGCGGAATGCAGCTGCGGAGTAAGGGCGGCAAATGGTATATTTGGGAATATTCCGCGGTCGTGACCGGTGTGCGCATACCCGTTTCGGAGGATCCTTGGGCGTAGAGAGGCGTAGAGCAGGCGCTAGAG
>JAAZIX010000001.1 GCA_012800655.1 Clostridiaceae bacterium
AACTAAGTGTCCTGCCCCCGTATTTGTTAAACAAGTATTTTTCGAAGAGCGAGCAGGAGCGCTTGACTGAATTTGTCGGGATCGGCGCACGTCGTCCCGGAAGCGAACGTTATGAACTGAGTGCCAGACTTGCCGAACTGATCGGGGAATTCAATCGAAATTTAATTGATGTCGTGGCCGACATAATTCCGGCAGTTAAGCCGCAAGTTGCCTTTTACGAACAGTTGGGGCAGCCGGGAATTGATTGTCTTGAGCAGACCATGCGCCTGGCGCGGGAGAAGGGGTTGCTCGTGATTGCCGATGCCAAACGCGGCGATATAGGATCCACCGCTCAGGCTTATGCCGCGGCCTGGTTGGGAGGGGAGAGCGCCGCCGATGCGCTGACCGTCAATCCTTATCTGGGTACCGATGGCATGGAACCGTTCTTGGCCGCCTGCCGTAAATTTAATAAAGGCCTTTTCATTCTTGTGCGCACTTCCAATCCGTCCGCCTCCGAGCTGCAGGATCTTGAGGTTGAGGGTGAACCTCTCTACGCTCACGTTGCCCGTCTGGTCGCCCAATGGGGCAATGATCCGGATTTGATCGGAGCAAGCGGCTTCAGCTCGATCGGTGCGGTTGTGGGCGCAACCTGGCCTGCCGAGGCCAAGCTGATTCGCGACGTTTTGCCGCGGACATTTTTTCTGATCCCGGGTTACGGCGCGCAGGGTGGAGCGGCGGAGGATTGCGCGGCCGGCTTTGCCGCTGAGAATTACGGTGCTCTGGTCAATGCCTCGCGTAGCCTGATTGCCGCCTGGCGAACTGTCGCAAGCTCTGATGCGGCTGATGTGGGCGCCGATTACGCCGCGGCGACCCGGGCTGCGGCTCTGCGCATGCGCGATGAATTGCGTGCCGCTGCGTTATAATACGCAATGAATAAAATGAAGAAGGAAGCGTATGCCTAAGTTCTCACGTTTAAAGAAGGTTATGGTCATCGGCTCCGGTCCGATTGTCATCGGTCAGGCGGCCGAGTTTGACTATGCCGGAACCCAGGCCTGTCGTACTCTTAAGTCCGAGGGAATCGAAGTTGTGCTGGTTAACAGCAATCCGGCTACAATCATGACCGATACGGGTATGGCGGACCGAGTCTATCTCGAGCCACTTCATACCGATGTAATCCGCAATATCCTGGTTAGAGAAAAGGTGGATGGCCTTTTGGCAACCCTGGGCGGGCAGACTGCCCTCAATTTTGCCATGGAGCTGAATGAGTCGGGCTTCCTGGCGGAGAATAATATTCAATTGTTGGGAACCTCGGCCGAATCGATCAAGCGTGGCGAGGATCGCGAACTTTTCCGTGCCGCCATGCAGGAGATAGGTCAGCCTTGTCTGCCGTCGCACATTGCCGACAGTCAGAAGGCGGCGGCGGCGATTGCCGCCGAGATCGGATACCCCGTTATTGTGCGTCCAGCCTTTACGCTGGGCGGAACCGGGGGCGGTATAGCGGCGAATGAAAGCGAACTCGACGAAATTGTTGAATCCGGACTCGATGCTAGCCGTGTAAATCAGGTTCTGATTGAACAGTCGATCGCCGGTTGGAAAGAAGTTGAATATGAGGTAGTCCGCGATGCGGCCGGCCAGTCGATTGTGGTCTGCAGTATGGAGAATTTCGATCCGGTCGGTATTCATACCGGAGACTCGATTGTCTATGCACCGGCACAGACCCTGTCGGAAAGCGATGAGCTTATGCTACGGGAGGCCGCCTTGGCGATTGTTGAAGCGATCGATATTCGCGGTGCCTGCAATGTCCAGTTTGCCCTCCATCCCACCGATAGCCGTTATGCGGTGATTGAGATTAATCCGCGCCTCTCGCGCTCTTCGGCGCTTGCCTCCAAAGCATCGGGCTACCCGATTGCCAAAGTCGCAACCCGAATCGCTCTGGGCTATCGCTTAGATGAGATTTTGAACGAGATCACCGGCACCGAAACTGCCCTGTTCCCGCCGATTCTCAATTATGTGGTTGCCAAAATTCCCTGTTGGCCTTTCGACAAATTTGTCCGAGCCCGTCGCACTTTGGGTACGCAGATGAAGGCAACCGGGGAGGTCATGTCGATCGGTGCCGATCGCGCTCATGCGTTGCTCAAGGCGGTCCGCTCTCTTGACGGTAGCGGACGCGGTCTTTTGCGCGACCCGTTCCTACATATGGACTCCGATTCTTTGCTTAAGGCACTGGAACGCCCGGACGATCGCCGTCTCTTTATCCTTGCCGTAGCCCTGTTGCAGGGTGTAACGCCGGAGAAATTATCCGAATTGACCGGGATCGACTTGACTTTCCTGAATGATGTTGACGAACTGGTGCGGCTCGAAGGCGAATTGATAGCGGCGGGTAAGGAAACGGAGGGGGAGACGGACAGCTTAATAAACGATGAACTATTGCGGCGAGCTCATGAGCGGGGCTATGTTGCCCGAACGATCGCCCAGCTTACCGGCCGATCTTGGGAGTCGATTCGTTGTCGTATGATTGAATCGGGGCTAACGGTTGAGTATCGAGCTGTCGATACCCGAGGCGGGAAGAGCAAGGCGAAGGCACCGTACTATTACTCGGCACCGGCGCGAATCGGGGTAGCGGCAAAAGACAAAAATTCCGCTGACGGTACTGGGCGCAAAGTCGTGGTGCTGGGTTCCGGACCGATTCGCATCGGTCAGGGTATTGAGTTCGACTATTGTTCCGTTCATGCCGTTCAGGCCTTGCGCGAAGCAGGCTGCGAAACGATTATCATCAATAATAATCCCGAGACAGTATCGACTGACTATGATACGGCCGACAAGTTGTATTTCGAGCCTTTGAGCATCGATGATGTGCTGAACATTCTGGAGTTCGAACAGCCGGACGGGGTAGTTTGCCAATTCGGCGGACAGACGGCCATTAAGCTGATCGCCGGGGTTGAAGCGGCGGGCTGGCCGATTTTGGGCAGTTCGGCCGATAGTGTGGATGCTGCCGAGGATCGGGAGCGCTTTGAGCAAATTCTCAGGGAGTGCCGGGTTCCGTTCCCGAACGCCCGGACGGTATTTACGACCGAACAGGCATTGACGGCGGCTCGCGAGCTGGGTCTGCCGGTTCTGTTGCGTCCTTCATACGTATTGGGCGGGCAGGGAATGGCGATTTGCTGGAATGAGGATGAGGTGATTGACTACATGTCAATCATAAATATGAATGTCCAGGAGGCACCGATTCTGGTCGACAAGTATCTGAGCGGAATGGAGCTTGAGGTTGACGCGATTTCGGACGGGAAGGATATTCTCATTCCCGGAATAATGGAGCATCTGGAGCGCGCCGGCATACATTCCGGGGATTCGATTTCGATTTTCCCGGCCTTTATTCCCGATGCCGTCCGGGAAAGAATCGTGATGGTGAGCCGAGCTCTGGCCCAGCGATTGAACGTGATCGGCCTCCTGAACATTCAGTATATTTTGTATAACGACGAGCTCTATTGCATTGAGGTAAATCCGCGCTCCAGCCGTACGGTTCCTTATATCAGCAAAATTACCGGCCTGCCGATTGTCGATTTTGCGGTTCAGGTTATGCTGGGAGCCGGTATCGCCGATCTCGGCAAGGGGCACGGTCTCTACGCACGCTACCCGGCGGTTTATGCGATTAAAGCACCGGTGTTTTCCTTTGAAAAGCTACATGATGTCGATACGCAATTGGGACCGGAGATGAAGTCGACGGGAGAGGTGCTGGGCCTGAGCAATCGTTACAGCGAGGCGATGTTTAAGGCGGTTCTGGCCAGCGGTTTCCGCTTCCCTAAGCCGGGTCAGGGTGTGCTCCTGACAGTGCGCGATGCGGATAAATCGGAGTTATTGCCGTTGGCGGAGCGAATCGCGGCGCTCGGGTATAAGATCTATGCGACCGGCGGCACCGCCAATTATTTGAACAAAACCGGCGTGCCGGCCAGCATGGTCCGCCGTTTGGAGGAAGAGGCTCCGAACTTGGAGACGCTGATCCGCAATCGGACTATTCGCCTCGTGGTGAACACTTCCGATCACAGCGGAAGCGGAGATCCGGGCTTCCGCCTGCGCCGCCTGGCGACGGAGCACGGTGTTCCGGTTATAACATCTCTCGACACTTTTACCGCGGTGGTCGATTGTCTGCGGGAACAGATCAATCCGCAAGAGTTGCGCTTGTTTGAAATCAAAGAATTTATCGAAATTGTCATCGCCACGCGGCAAAATCATTTACCGCTGAGCGAGATGAAGAAAAAGACGGAGCGAGCGAATCTGCTCGGCCCGTTGAGTCCGAAACCGGAACCGAAGAGTGAGCGGTCGGCACCGCCGCTACCGGAACTTGTACCGGTGATTCATCACAGTAAGTTGAATGAAGAGAGTGTTTTGTTGACTCTGCATGCTCCAAGGCTCGCGGCAAGTGCCGAAGCCGGGCAATTCTTGACCTTGAGTTCGGGCGAAGATCGACTTTTGCGCCGACCGATGGGAATTTGCTCTCTGGATTTGAAACGGGGCAATGTACAGGTCGGAGTCAGGGTGCAGGGTGCCGGTACGGAATGGCTGGCCGGTCTGCGGCCGGGACAGCGGGTCGAGGTTTTGGGTCCGTTGGGGCACGGCTTTGATCTGTCGGATTTGGATATGGCCATTATCGTCGGTGGCGGCACGGGCGTTTTCCCGTTGTTGGAACTGACACGCAGCTGCAGGGAACGGGGAATCAAGACAGTGACTATCCTTGGATTTAAGAGTCACCGTCAGATGGTGTTGCGGAATGAGTTCGGCGCCGTAAGCGATCGCTTAATCATCATGACCGAAACCGGCGATACCGGTACGAAGGGGCTTGTTACCCTACCGCTGGAGCGTATCCTGGCTGAACTAAAGCCGGAAGGCGGTGTCGTGAATCAGCCGCGGGCAGGAAAACGGATTGCGGTTCTGGTTTGCGGCCCGACACCGATGGCGCGCGCCTGTGCGCGCCTGGCCGCGGAGTACGAGCGCCCCTGTCAAGTATCCCTGGAAGAGAGAATGGCCTGCGGTACCGGGATGTGCCTAGGTTGCGCTGTAAGGGTAAAGTCGTCAGAACATCCTGATGGATATACATATAAACGCTGCTGTCATGACGGTCCCGTCTTTGATTCCGATGAGATTATCTGGGAATAGAGGTGATATTGTGTCTGATCTAAATGCGGAAAACAGAGTATCGCTACAGGTACGTGTCGGCGGTTTGAAACTGCGAAATCCGCTGATCGCCGCCTCGGGTACGGTAGGATTCGGTCACGAATTGCTACGTTATATCACCGCGGAAGATCTCGGCGGCATAGTCGGCAAGGCCGTTACTCTTTTGCCGCGCGTAGGCAATCCGCCGCCGCGTCTGGCCGAAACTCCGGCCGGGATGTTGAATGCGATCGGTCTGCAAAACCCAGGTCTGCGGGTTTTTCTGGATCGTGAATTACCGCATATGTTGACATACGATACTGCTGTTATTGCCAATGTGGCGGGCAGTACCGCCGAGGATTATTTAACTGTTTGCCGCGCTCTTGCCGGTAGCGCCTTGGCGGCGGTCGAACTCAATTTATCCTGTCCGAACGTTGATGCGGGACGCCTGCCCTTCGGAACCGACCCGCATGTGGTTGAAAAATTAACGCGGGCCGCCAAAGCGGCTCTGGGCGCTATCCCTTTGTGGGTTAAATTAACGCCCAACGTGACAGATATTGCCATTCTGGCCCAGGCCGCCGAGGCCGGCGGTGCCGACGCCGTTTCGGCAATCAATACCCTGCGGGGAATGATGATCGACATTCGTACCCGCCGCCCGGTTCTGCGCAATAATACCGGCGGCCTGTCGGGCCCGGCGATTCTGCCGGTTGCCCTTTGTATGGTGCAACAGATTTATCAGGCGGTAAAAATCCCGGTGATCGGCGGCGGCGGCATACGCACGGCCGAAGATGTGCTGGCTTTCATGATTGCCGGCGCGTCGGCGGTTCAGATCGGCACGGCGACCCTCTTGAATCCGACCGCAATCCGTATGATCAGGTTGGAACTGGAGGAGTACATGTTGGAGAACGGTCTGACCGGCCTGAATGATTTGGTTGGGAGTCTTGAATTATGGAGCTGAAAATAAAGGATGAAACCATTCTGAAAGCACTGTTTACGACCGACGCCTTTACTGTCTGCCGTCCGGACCGGCCATTCTGGTACACATCCGGCAGTTTCGGCCCGTACTATATCAACACGCATTACCTGTTCGGGGATCGGGCGGCGGCGGAGTACTTTCTCCGGCTGACCGATCATTTTCTCGCGGAAGAACGGGAGTTGTTACCGGCGGCTCTGTTATTTTTGACGCATTATCAGTATCGCCGCGTCGAGATATACCGCAATGTGGTCGACAGGGTTGTCGAGGCGTCGCGTCAGCGCGGATGCGACCTGATTTCGGGCGGTGAGCGCCGGGACTGGTTTTTTTCACTCCCGGCGGCGCAATCCCTGGAGGTTCCGACGATTTTCCTCTTTAAGGACGGGGAAGTTATCGCTCCGAAGACGGCGGAGATAAGAAATTATGCTCCGGTAGAGGAGGCGGTAAGGACAGCTTGGCCGAAATATACGGATATTACTCAGATTCCGCTGCCGGAGCTCCGTGAAACAGCAAAAGTATTGGCTGACGAGATGAATTTCGCTCCGGTAGCGGCGAACGGATTGCGGGGAAAAAAGGTTTTGCACGTTGCCGACTTGGTAACCCTGGCGTCGAGTTATACGCGAAATTGGTTGCCGGCTCTGAGTGAGTGCGGTGCCGAAATTGACGCAACGCTGGCGATTGTCGATCGCGGGCAGGGCGGAGATGAGGTGTTGGCCGCTGCCGGAGTTGAGCTGATTGCTCTGACGACCATTGACGAGAATATGTTTGTCAAGGCACGGGAGCTCGGCTTGATCGATGCTGATCAGGAGTCCGCTCTCAAGGAGTTTTTGCTTTCGCCGGAGGAGTTTATGCGGCAATTTCTGCGGCGCAATCCCGATTGGTTGTCCGCGCAGGAAGAGCTGGGTGCTTCGATACGGGCACGATTAGAGATTTTTCGTGAAAAGTATGCCGCGTTGATTCGGGAGGTGTAATTATGCGGGCAGTAGTGACGGGCGGAACCGGACATTTGGGCAGTTATCTCGTACCGTGCCTGGTTAAGGCCGGGTACGAGGTGATATGTATCAGCCGCGGCGAACGCGGTGCTTATACGCAGGAAGATCCTACCTGGGCGGAGGTTGAATTCAGATCGGCCGATCGTCGGGCGATGGAGGCGGAAGGTAAATTCGGAGAATTTGTGGCTTCGTTGCGCCCGGACCTGATTTGCGACTTAATTTCGTATACGCCGGCTCAGGCTGAGCAGATAGTCGCTCCTTTTTTGGAGAGGCCGACGCGTTTTATTCAGATAGGTACGATTTGGGTATATGAGTATAAAATCACCGTACCGGTTACCGAGGAGCATCCGCATACCGAACGGCGTCCCAACAGCTACGGGCATAATAAAACGCTGATTGAGAATTATCTGCTGGGTCTGACGCGTGAGAACAAATTAGCCGCAACGGTTATTAATCCCGGACATATCAGCGCGAGAGAATGGTTGCCGATCAATCCTCAGGGCAACCTGGATCTTAAGGTTTGGACGAAATTGCTGAGCGGACAAAAGCTCCTTCTGCCCAATGACGGGCAGGCGACCTTGCATCATGTGCACTCCGACGATCTTGCCCGCCTGATTCTTTGCTGTCTGGAGCAACCGGAGAACTCGGTCGGCGAGACCTTTAACGCGGTTTGCAACGAAGCGATTACATTGCGCGGTTATGCCGAAGGAGTGGCCGCTCATTTCGGAAAAAAAGCCGTTTTGGAATTCGCAGCCTGGCCGGAATTCGAAAAGCAGCTCCGCACGGATGATGCCAATGCGTCCTACGATCACGTGCGGCGCAGTCCATGCTGTTCAATGGAAAAAGCACGGAGAAAACTCGGCTTTGAGCCCAGGGAGACTTCACTGTCAATTGCCGCGGCGGCCGTCGAGTGGCATCGGGAACGCGGAATACTGTAGGCTTAGTCCTATAGCAGGAACGCGCGCACCGTGGCCGCAATCTCGGCGGGCTGTATGACACTGTCATGAATTTCTGTCAGATCACGCAGGCCGGCCAAATTGGGCGGAATTTCCAGCCCACTCTCTATAGCAAGCGGTTCGAAATAGGCAAAGTCGCCTTCCCGGTCGTCCGGCCTTCGGTCGCGTTCCAGGACGGCGTGACCGACAGTGCGGGGGAATTTAAAGGGGCTGGCGGTAGCGACATATAGGAATTTGTCCGCGGATTTTTTGCTCATATGTCGTCGGGCAACCGAATAGCCGACAGCGGTGTGCGGGTCGATCACATGATCGAAGGTGTCATAAAAATCCGTAATAGCTTTATGCGTTGCCCGGTTATCCGCCGAACCGCCGCGGAACTCGCGCTTGAGAGCACGGAGAGTCCGGGCGTCGACCCGATAGCTCTGTCTGCCGCGCAACCGTTCCTGCCAGTCATTAATTTTCTCAGAATCACGATCCGTCAGTTCGAAGAGCAAGCGTTCCAGATTGCTGGAAATCAGGATGTCCATCGACGGTGATGTCGTGGTATGGAAGGGGCGGTTGATATTGTATTCACCGTGATTGAAGAAATCAGCCAGAACGCTGTTGCGGTTTGAGGCACAGATAAATTGTCGAATCGGCACGCCCATCTGCTTGGCATACCAGGCGGCTAAAATATTGCCGAAATTACCGGTCGGTACGACGACATTAAAGGTTTCTTCCGGCTCCAGCCACTCGTTGTTCAGCATATCCAGCCAGGCTGAGCAGTAATAAACAATTTGACTGACCAGACGCCCCCAGTTAATCGAATTGGCCGAAGTGAGGCGAATGCCGCGTTCCCGCAGTTCCGCAGCCAGTTCGGGATCGGCAAAGATTTTCTTAACCTCGGACTGCACCTCGTCGAAATTGGCGTTTACGGCATATACCCGGGCATTTTCGGCGTTGATCGTCGTCATTTGGCGCTGCTGTATGGCACTGACACCGTTATCGGGGAAATAAACCATTACGCTCACTCCCGCCTGGGCGGCAAAGCCGGATAAGGCCGCCGCGCCGGTATCTCCGGAGGTGGCGGTCAGGAGACAGAAACGGTCCTCGCAACCGACCGCACGGGCGGAGAGAGAAATCAGATGCGGCAACAACTGGAGCGCCATGTCCTTGAAAGCGGAGGTCGGCCCGTGCCACAGTTCCAGTATAAAACTGTCATTTGTATAGCGGTTCAGGTTTTGCACCGGCGCCGGGTTCGCCGTGCCGAATTTCTCCTCACTGTAAGCAATTTGGGCGGTAGCCAGCAGATCCGAATAGGTGAAATCGGTTAAATATAACGAGAGAATGTAAGCGGCGCGAGCGGGGTAGTCGGCCTTGCGCAGGCGCTCCCAGTCCTCGGCGGCAATATGCGGAATGCTCTCGGGAACGTACAGACCGCCGTCGGGAGCCTGTCCCCTGAGTATAGCCTGGGCGGAACTCACCGAAGGGCAATTGCCGCGCGTACTGATGTATTGCATATATCCACCTCTTAAGTTTATTGGGCTAATATTACCACGTTATGTGAACTGCATGCGGAACAGGTTGTAATAATTCCCGCGTCGGGCAATTAGTTCCGTATGAGTGCCGGATTCGATGATTTGACCGTCGGAGAGGACAATGATCAGATCGGCACGTTGCACGGTCGAGAGACGATGGGCGATTACGATGCTGGTTCGCCCGGTTAACAGTCTGGCGAGGGCGGCCTGAATATTCATTTCCGTTATTGTGTCGACATTGGAAGTCGCTTCGTCCAGGACCAGAATCGGCGCCGGGTTGAGCATGGCTCTGGCAATGGCGATGAGCTGCTTTTGTCCCTGGGAGATGTTACTTTCGTTGGTGATCACGGTCTCGTAGCCTTCGGGGAGGGTGGCGATAAAATCAGTCAGACCGGCATCGGCGCAGGCCTTGTCCAGAGCTTCCGGAGAGACGTCTCCACCGGCAAAGCAGAGGTTCTCGCGCAGTGTGCCCTCAAAAATCCATGGCTCTTGAGTCACCACAGCGAAAGCGGAGCGCAATGAGGTTCGGGTCAGTTCAGTTATCTCGTTACCGTCCAGGCGGATCTCGCCGCTTTGATAGTCATAGAAACGCGGCAATAAATTACTGATAGTTGTTTTACCGGCGCCGGTTTCACCGACAATTGCCGTCATTTTGCCCGGCTGGGCGAAGAACGACAAGTCGCGCAATACCGGCTGATTCGGCACATATTCGAAGTTGATCCGGTCGAAAGCGATGGCTCCTTCAATGGTTTGCGGGTCGATTTCGATGTTTTCCGCTGTGTCGGCACTCTCCGATTCGGTGTCGTAAATTTCGAAAATTCGTTCGGCGGCGGAGAGTGTGGATTGGAAATCTCCGATCATAGTGGCAATGTTGTTGATCGGCCAGGAAAAACGGCGCGAATAGAGCAGGAAAGTGGAAATATTGCCCAGTGTGACCATGCCGTTTACATAAAGGATTGCGCCGAAAATAGTGACAAGCAACAGGGATAGATTGTTAATGCCGCTGACGACAGGTCCGTTGATGCTACCCTGATATGAGGCGGAATATTCGGCGGCGGCGCTGACTGCGTTTTGTCGGGCGAACTGATCCGTGAAGACTTGTTCCTGGTTATAAATACGTATCGTTTCCTGTCCCGGGATGATCTCCTCGACCAGACCGTTCAGATCACCGAGAACGGCCGTCCGGCGGGTAAAAAGCGGCTTGACGCGTTTAGCGTGATATATCGTGTAGCCGATAGCCATGGGTATGGTAATCAGCAGGACCGAGCTGAGTTCCGGCGAGATCGACAACATCATAATCAAGGAGCCTAACACCGAAATACTGCTGGTCAGAATAGATGTGATATCGGTGGACAGGGTGGAGTTTAAGGTGTCGACGTCGTAGTTCATCCGGCTGATGATGTCGCCGGTGGGATGAGTATCGAAGAAATTGATCTTTAGAGAAATGATTTTGGCGAACAGAGAGTGTCGCATACGGTTGGTCATGCGCTGGCTGGCCTCAATCATTATTCGTGATACGACGATATTGATTACAGTCGACAGAACGTAAAAGAGAAGCATGTATTTGGCGTAGTGGATAACCGCAGCCAGATTGACTCCGTCGGGCCTGTCCATCGCATCGATGGCGGCGCCCGAGAGCCGCGGGGTCTGCAGATCGAGGAAATTGCCGATAAAGGTCAGCGCTATGCCGATGAGAATCCAGCCCCAATGATCGAGCAGAAGGCGCACCAAGCGTCTCAGGGTGTGGATGTTTTTCTTCCTTTTACGGGCTTTTTCAGAGTTCATGTGAATATGCCCCTTCCTGATCCAACTGCTCTCGGCAGATCTGTTGCCACTCGGGGCTGCGCGTATCCAATTCGCGCGGCGAGCCCAGAGCAATGACCTCGCCTTCGCGTATCATAAGTATGGTATCGGCCTGCAGGACGGAACTGACGCGCTGAGCGATTATAACCCGAGTGGTACGACTGAAATTGTCAAAAAGCATGCGGCGGAATCTTGCGTCGGTCTCATAGTCCAGGGCACTGGTCGCGTCATCCAGAACTAAAACGCAGGGATTTTGCGCCAATGCTCTGGCAAGAAGAATGCGTTGCCTCTGACCTCCGCTCAGGTTGGAAGCGCGCGGCTGAGTCGGATGCTCGTATCCGCCCGGTTTTTCCCTTATGAAGTCGTCCGCCTGAGCATATTCGCCGGCCGTGAAAATATCCTCGTGATACAGACGGCGCCCGAAAGATATGTTATCGGCGATGGTTGAAGCATAGAGGAAGTCATTTTGCAACACGACTCCGAATAATTTATAGAGTTGTCTGCGGGGCCACTCCGTCAAAATACGATCATTGATCAGAATTTCACCCGAATCGGGTTCGTATAAGCGCAATAGGAGACGGATGATTGTAGTCTTGCCGCTACCGGTCGGCCCGAGAATTCCCAGAGTCTGACCGGGCTCTATTTTGAAGCTGATGTTTTTCAGAATGGCGCCGGTTTGCGGATAGGCAAAGGAAACATTGCGGAACTCTATTCGCGCGGATTTCCCCGCCGTCGCGCAATCGGGCTCACCGCCTGCTTCGGGAATGTTATCAATCCGTGAATCCTCTTCTCCTTTGCCGCGGATCAATCCGCTGAAATCGAGTCCGGAAGAACTTTTGCCGAGGTCGATATCACGCTCACGTTGCAGATCATAGTTGAGGATGTCAGGAGCGGCGGCGGCATACTCGGCCCGCAACTGCTCGTCATCGACGAAGTTAATCCGCTGTTCTATTTTCAGGACTTCCTCGATTCGATTGGCGGAGGTCATTCCGCGGGTGTAGATGAGGAAGATGCGGGTCATGGCCATAATTCCCTGTGTGATCATGGCGAAGTAGCTGATAAAGGCGATGATGGTGGCGGTGTCCGTTAGTCCCGCTTTGATTCGCAAAGCGCCTATGTAAATAATGGCCACCAGCCCGAAGTTGAGTAACAGGCCGAGAAAAGGCCAACTCAGCGAAAGTGTGAAGGAAGCCTTCTTTTCGGCGGCGGACAGATTATCGCTGGCGATGCCGAAATGCTCTTGTACGGTTGCTTCACGGTTGGAAGATTTGATCGTGCGGATTCCGCGAGCGGCGTCACGAGTGCGGCGTACCAGAATATCGACTTGATTTTGGACTTTGCGGAACAGCGGTCTGCCGTATTTATTGATCAAGCCGGCAAAGGCCCAGACGATCGGAGCCAAAATCAGCAGAACAAGCCCGATAACCGGGTCCATAATCATGGTGGAGATCAGGCCGCCGACCAGAAGTACGGGAGCGCGTATGCCCATACGCTGCAGCCCGGCCAGCATACGGTTGATCTGCCAGACATCCGAGGTTAATCGCGATTGAAGGGAAGATATACCGACGGAATAAAAATCCTGACTGTCGAGGAAGATGATACGGGCGAATAAGTCGTGACGGATGCGGGCGGAGGCACGCGCCGCCACGTATGATGCGTTGCGATTGCCGACGATATTGCCGATTGCGGCCAGAACGGCAAAGAGCAGCATAAGGAGACCCCAAAGAATAATCGCGGAAATCGATCCCGAAGGAGCAACCTCGCGAATCATATGTGACAATAGCCAGGGGAAAACCAATTCCAGTGCTGTGCCGGCGGCCTTAATAGTCAGACCGAAAAACATTCTAGAGCGCAAAGGCTCCAAGTATTTGCGGATCATCTTTATACCTATACTTAGCTGGTAATATTATCAGAAGCCAATCCTTATGACCAGAACCATTGTGCGGAGAAAACAGGTCGTGCCAAAACGGCTGAAAGATGTTTTAATAGAAAAGACAAATAATCCCGGTTGCCCGGGATTATCTGGGAGGAAAATGAATGAAAAGCAAGCATCATCTAACACAAACATCAGATGTCACTTACTATTAAACACCGAAAATGTGTGCAGGATATCGCATGAATAAGAACAATTGTGAAGAAATTGTAACATCGGATGTAATAATCAGC
>JAAZIX010000170.1 GCA_012800655.1 Clostridiaceae bacterium
AACCATTCCGGTGAAAATAACGCGGAGGCCACACCTGTTCCCATCCCGAACACAGAAGTTAAGCTCCGTAGTGCCGATGATACTTGGCTGGTGACGGCCCGGAAAAGTAGGTCTTCGCCGGATACATCAAAGAAGCGGTCTAATCGACCGCTTTTTTGTTTGCGCCGTTACGTAGAGGGTAATGTTTCAACGCATTTTTGACATGCACACGCATTTCGATGCGGAGGGATATTGGCGACAACGAGATTCAGCGCTCATGAGTTTTTGAGCGGGGAACTGGACAAATATCCTCAAAATATCGGTTCGGCTCTTCTCTTTCCGGGGACAGCTACGAAGATATTGTCGCCAGGCTGGTTCATCCGCGCATTCTGGGTCTGAAGTGTTATCACGTATACGCCGATGAACAGCCGACCTTTCAGTATTGCGACTTTACATTATGGGGCGAATGATAGAGAATACAAAAAAGTTCCTTCAGGGAATGAATGAGCCGAGTGATAGTTGCCGGAAAGAGGTTTTTATGAGCGATCCCAGAATACCTTTAAGTAATTGTCTGCCGACAGAGATTGAATATCACAACTGCCTTGAGCAACCCTTTGAGGTGCTCGGTCTGTACGAGCCGCACAGCACGGGTCGATTCTATCGGTTGCCCCGCTATCTCTTTGAGGATGAGATCATCAATGACGGCGTAAAAACCAATGCAAAACACAGTTCCGGCGGTCGCGTGCGTTTCGCCACCGACTCACCTTGGATTGTGGTGGCTGCCGAGGTTGCGCCCAAAGGTATCACCTCACATACCACACTTGGTGGCGCATCCGGCATTGATGTTTATGTCGCCCCTCGCGGCCGGGTCAACCGCACTTACCGTGTCTGCTGTTTTGCCCAATCTGTCTCTCCGGATTATCCGGTCGCCTACCCCCCTGACGCCCTACCCGAGGGCCTTGTCAATATCAACTACGGTGAACATCTCGATCCCCGGATCAATCCCGTTATTCAGACCTGCTACTACTTCGCCATTCACGATTTGCACGACGAACACGAGGTTGAACTCAATCTACCCAATTATTCCACGCTCTTCCAAATTTATGTCGGCATTCAACCCGGCTCGCAAATCTTTGCCCCGCGCCCTTATACAAACCGGTGTCCTGTGCTGGCCTACGGTTCGTCCATAGATCAGGGTTGTGCGGCTTCGCGCCCGGGCAACACTTGGCTGAGCCATATCGGACGGCGTCTGGATATCGACACAATCAATCTCGGCTTCTCCGGTGCGGATCGTGGCGAAGCTGCTTTGGCTCATTTTATAGCCGAACAGAAGATCAGTCTCTTTGTGATGAATTACGAAGCCAATATCCCCTCAATCGAACACCTCGAGCAGACCTATCGCCCCTTCTACGAAATAGTACGCCGCGCCCAGCCCGATTTGCCGATTATTCTGGTCTCCATGCCCCGCTATCCAAAAGTTCCGGATCGGAGCCCGCAACCACGGATTGATCGCAACCGGACAAATCGAATTATTGTCGATACATATAACTATGGCTTGAGCCAAGGCGACCGGAATCTCTACTACATTGACGGTTCAACACTGTATGGTGACAGCGACCAGGACGCCTGTATAGTCGACCACATTCACCCCAATGATCTGGGTTTCCTGCGCATGGCCGATCGCTTTGAGTCGGTTATCCGCCAGGCTCTGGGTCTGTATTACAATTAAGTTGCTCGTACCAGTAGTTTTCACATCTGTTGCTTTTTGAGCCTTTGTCTCATTGCCGTTGTATGAAAAACCCGGAAATAAGTTGTTATTCATAATGACCTTCCAGTCAAGTGTCCGATATGAGTAACGGAAATACTACTATGTTGTTAGTATAGGGGGTAAGCACGCGAAGGCAACGCTACGCAGTTGTACTATGGACTGCGTTACGCCCGCGCCTACTGTTACGCAATTCTTTTTCCCTGCCTTTCGACAACTTTGCAAGTAGCGCGCCCGCGCCGGCCCCGGTAATGGTCTCCGGCGGGACGCGACCTGCAAAATTGCCGAAAAGAGGTGCTGTCGGCCTTGCCGCCGGCCCCGGTAATGGTCTCCGGCGGGACGCGACCTGCAAAGTTGCCGAAAAGAGGTGCTGTCGGCCTTGCCGCCGACCCCGATAATGGTATCTGGCGGGACGCAACCTGCAAAGTTGCCGAAAAGAGGTGCTGCCGACCCTGAAAACCGTCGTTAGCCCCTGAGAACACTACCGTAGTCCCCAGAAAACCCTACCACAAGCATGGAAAAAACACCTGCGGGGGTTAATCGCAGGTGTTATAGCCGAATATGAGCGGATAGTCTTTTAAATCCGCGTGATCCAGTCCAGAGGATCCGGCTGTCTGCCGTATTGAATTCCAGTGAGGGTGTCGTAGAGCTTCTGAGCAACCGGACCGATGCCGCCGTCGCCGACCGGATAAACTTCGCCGCGGAAAGCAAAGGCTTTGACCGGAGAGATTACCGCCGCCGTGCCGGTACCGAAGGATTCGGTGATGTAGCCGTTGGCGATATCGCGCATGATCTCGTAAATATCGAGACGATCTTCCAGAACTTCCAGGCCGAAGTGCGGTGCTATTTGGAGCACGCTGTCGCGCGTGATACCGGGCAGGATACTGCCGTTGAGCCGCGGGGTGACAATCTTTTTATTGTCATAGACGAACATGATGTTCATGGCGCCGACTTCTTCGATATAGCGCTGCTGAACGCCGTCCAGCCAGAGAACCTGGGCATAGCCCTTTTCCTCGGCGTACATACCGGCGAGCAGGGAGGCGGCGTAGTTGGCGCCGGCTTTGGTTTCGCCGATTCCGCCGCGGACGGCGCGGACGTATTTGTCTTCAACGTAAATATCGTTCGGAGCCAGGCCGTTCTTATAGTAGGCACCGACCGGCGAGAGGATGATATAGAACAGGTAGGTTGCTGAGGTGTGGACGCCTAATTTATTGTCGATGGCGATCAAGGTAGGGCGGATGTAGAGGCTGGTGCCGTCCTGATGCGGGACCCAGTCGCGTTCGACTTTCAGCAGTTCGATCAGACCGGCGATGAAGGTCTCGATGTCGAGTTCCGGCATGCCCATGCGCAGAGCGGAGCGGTTCATACGGGCGAAGTTGTCGCGGACCCGGAAGAGCTGCAATTCTCCGTCGGCGCGACGGTAGCATTTCAGGCCCTCAAAGATAGTCTGGCTGTAGTGCAGGACAACGCAGGCCGGGTCGATTTGGAAGGGAGCGTAGGGCTCAATGCGTGCGTCGTGCCAGCCGCGTCCGGCGGTGTAGTTGCACATGAACATGTGGTCGGTAAATAGGGCGCCGAAGCCGAGTTTGTTCTCATCCTGCGGCTTGGGCTTGGGGTTGGCGGTCAGCTGAGTGGTAATAGGTAACATTTTTTTCTCCTTCACACACGGCTGCTTCAGCGCAGTCATTATTTTTACGAGCGCGATTGTGCGGCACTCGTGGTGATTTTATCGAACGCGGTCGCTTGAGACCGCCTAGTCGCGATTATTTAGCGCAACTGATCCAGCAGAGCGCGGGTCATGGCGTCACTGCCGATGTGGGGGCCGCCGCGGGCGATGTCTTTGGTACGCAGGCCGGCTGCGAGCACTTCGTCGACGGCGGTCTCGATGGCGTCCGCCGCCTCGGTCAGACCGAAGGAGAGGCGGAGCATCATGGCGGCGGAGAGAACGGTGGCGATCGGATTGGCCAGGTTCTGTCCGGCGATGTCGGGAGCGGAGCCGTGGATCGGCTCGTACAGACCGCGGGTGGTGGCGCCGAGGGAGGCGGAGGGCAGGAGGCCTATGGAGCCGGTCAATTGGGAAGCTTCGTCGGAGAGGATGTCGCCGAAGATATTCGAGGTCACGATGACATCGAATTGGGCGGGGTTGAGCACCAATTGCATGGCGGCGTTGTCGACCAGCATATCGCGCAGTTCGACGTCGGGATATTCGGCGGCCAGTTCGTGGATCGTTTCTCGCCAGAGACGGGAGGACTCGAGGACGTTGGCCTTGTCGATGCTGGTGACGAGCTTGCGACGCTTCCGTGCCGTCTCAAAGGCGACTTTGCCGATGCGGCGGATTTCGTTGACGGAATAGGTTTCGGTGTCGAAGGCGGTTTCACCGTCCGGAGAATCGTAGCGGCCGGACTTACCGAAGTAAATGCCGCCGGTCAGTTCGCGGACGATCATAATGTCGAAGCCTTTGGCGGCGATTTCGCTGCGCAACGGGCTGGCGTCCTTAAGCATCGGCATCAGGCGGGCGGGCCGCAGATTGGCGAAGAGTTCCATGCCTTTGCGCACGCCGAGCAGGGCGCGCTCCGGCCGCAGATGGCCGGGTAGATTATCCCATTTGGGACCGCCGACCGCGCCGAGCAGAACGGAATCGCTCTGCAGGCAGATATCGAGGGCGCCTTCCGGCAGGGGTACGCCGCATTCGTCGATAGCGCGACCGCCGGCGAGCACGTCCCGATACTCAAAAGTAAAGCCGTAGATTTGGCCGGTCTTATCCAGCATTTGGCAGGTAGAATCAATAATTTCCGGGCCGATGCCGTCGCCGCGGATCAGGGCAATTTTGTAATTCATAGTTTACCGTCCTCTAATGATTTCATCAGTCCGCCGCTTGCGATGATTTCCTGCAGGAAGGGGGAGAAAGGCGGGAAGGTATCTTCTGTTCC
>JAAZIX010000171.1 GCA_012800655.1 Clostridiaceae bacterium
GCGCCACGATGCGACCCTTGTCCAAAACCAGAATCAAATCGGCGTGATAGATCGACGAAAGGCGGTGCGTGGCGATAATCGTGGTTTTTCCGGCCCGTTCCCGGCGCAATTCCCTTAGAGTATGCTCTTCGGTCAGCGCGTCCACCGCCGAGAGACAGTCGTCGAGGATCAGCAGCGACGCGTCTTTCTTCATCAGGGCGCGGGCGATGCAAATCCGCTGTTTTTGTCCGCCGGAAAGGGCGATACCTTTTTCGCCGGCCAGACTTTCAATCCCTTCCGGTAATTGCGGCAAATCCTTGCGAAAATCGGCGATATCCAGCACCTGCTCCAAGCGTTCCGCGGCACTTCCGTCCGCCAGCATCGCATCGGTCGCTCCCAGCATGATATTTTCCCGCACCGTACGCGAAAACAGGAAGCTGATCTGCGGCACGAAAGCAATCTGTTGCCGTAGCTCCACAATGCGGATCCGCTCCAAAGGCAGTCCGCCGTAGAACACGCTGTTCTCGGGCAGGGGATAGAGGTGGAGAATCTGCTTCAGCAAAGTGCTCTTGCCGGCGCCCACCGGCCCTACAACGCCCAGCGTCTGTCCCGCCTCAAGTGCGAAGCTGATGTCGAACAGTCCCGCCGTCCGCCTACCGTTGTTCTCGGAAATATTGTTCTCTGTGACGTTGTTCTCCGCAGCATTCGTCGGAACGTTGTTATCGGCCGCGACGCTTACTTCTGCGTCGTTTACCAGCGCATTGTTACTCTCCGTTCCCTTTACCGCGTGCAAAGTCGGATTGTTCGCCTCTATCTCTGGATATTCAAAGGAAAAACTGGCAAAGCGAATCGAAGCCTCTGCCGGTACCGGTTGAGGATCATCGTAATCGACGACATCCTCCGGATAACTCAGCAACTCATTGATACGATCCATTGAGGCCTCGGCGGCCTGAGAAGAGTTTGCGAACTCGCCGATCGACATCATCGGCCAGGTCAGCATGCCGATGTAGAAGACAAAGGATAACAGGGCACCGGGGGTCAGAGCGCCGGTCGAAATCAGGTAAACTCCCATTCCTAAAGACAGGACAAAGGCAATGCCGGGAACCAGGGAGGAAATGACGCCGTAGAGGAGGCGGTAGCGGTCCAACTCCATGTTTTCCTTATAAAGATGATCGGAGGACACGGCGAATTTAGTCTTCTCGTGCTCCTCCGTATGATATGCCCGCACGACGCGAATCCCGGCCACGCCTTCGAGAACAGACTGATTCATTTGGTCGAAAGCTTCCTGAGCCGAATCATACTTACGATAGAGAACCGTGGCGATTCGCTTGGAAATGATGATCAGAGCCGGCAAAGTCAGGCAGGTCAGCAGGGTCAGTTGCCAGGATATTGTCAGCATAATCACGATAAGCGCCGCCGGCCAAATCGTTGCGTCGAAAAAGGCCATGACACCGAAGCCGGCAAATTCGGACAGCCCCTCGACGTCATTGGTAGCCTTGCCCATCAGGCTGCCAGTTGTGTTGTGAACGAAGAAGGGTGGGCTCTGTCCGAGTATTTTCTTAAAAATCCGGCTACGGGCCAGCTTGGCGATTTCATCACCGGCATTGAAAATGTAATATTCCCAAGTGCCGGCGACAATATAATTTGCCGCGACCACCGCCACGAGTCCGACAAGCCAAAGAATCAACTCGCGCACGGTCATCGTATTTTCGACAATCCCGTCGGCGATATTTCCCACCACCCACGGCGGCAGGAGATACAGAGCATAGCTCAGAAGCAGGGCAATGATACCGATCGCATAGCCCCGACGGTAGTGGGAGATGAACCATTTATATTTTCGATAATACCTGCCGAGCATAGTACCCTTTCTTTTCCGCGCTCGGCAAAAACCGGCTTCGCCCGCGCCGGGATACTTTACCACATCTCGGTCTCTGGAGTAAGGGGGGAGGGGGGAAAGGTGAGTTACGGGTTACGATGGGACGGGATCTGTGCCAAGGATCGAAAATATTGTCCACCCACTATTTTGTGTGCGGAGCGCGGTAGTCCGCCATCCTTGAGCCGTCGGCAGAGCGACCTTGGCGGAACTCCGCTCTCCGAGGTAGGTGGACAAAAATTGCGATGTCCGCGCGAGACGTGGTTATGTCTGCGTTAACAGCTTGCTTGACCCTGGGTCTGTCGCCGAATTTAGCGTGGGGCAGTTGACAAAGTTGCAAAATTACCGAAAGCGACCTGGAACGGTCGAGACAGAAGAGTTCTGACAATTACTCTCTATTCGGCGAAGGCCGCTGCCACTTCTTCGAGGTGTTTGACGATGCCGATATGTTGCGGACAACTGCGTTCGCAGAATTTGCAGGCGAGGCAGTCGTCCGGTCGACCGTAGGTGCGGGTGAGTTGTGCGTATTCGGTCTTAATATCTTCACTCGGGCGCGTTCCCGCCTGGAGTTCATTGTATAAGCGAAAATAATGCGGGATGCCGATGTTTTGCGGGCAATGATCCAGACAATAATTGCAGGCCGTGCAGGGGATAAAGACACTTTCACGGATGATTCGGGCGGCAGCTTTAACCGCTTCCTGTTCCTCGGCGGAGAGAGGGCAGAATTTGTCACCGAGAGTCTCTATATTTTCCTCCAGTTGTTTGTAGGTGCTCATGCCGCTAAGCACATATTCGACACCGGGCAGAGATGCGCAAAAACGCAGCGCCCACGAGGCCATAGAAGCTGTGGGGTCGAGATCGCGGAAAATCCGTTCCGCCGCGGCCGGCAAGCGGGCGAGCGAGCCGCCTTTGATCGGCTCCATAATCATTATCTTGCGGTTGTGGCGGATTGCGGTCTCGTAGCAAAGCCGCGACTGGATATCCGGGTCTTCCCAGTCCAGATAATTAATCTGTAACTGCACATACTCGAATTCGGGATGCTCCGTCAGGATGCGATCGAGCACTTCCGCCGTGTCGTGGAAAGAAAAACCCAACGTACGGATTCTGCCCTCCGCTTTCTTCCGGGCAATAAAGTCAAAGATATTGTGTTGTTCGCAAGCCTCATAGCGGCGCTGCGACATGGCATGGAGCCAGTAATAATCAAAGTAATCGACGCCGCAGCGCTCCAGCTGCTCGTTGAAAAGACGCCTAACATCGGCGGTTTCATTTACCAGATGGACTGGCAATTTGTCGGTTATCGTGAATGCGGAACGAGGATAGCGATGGACGACAGCCTCGCGCAGAGCAATCTCGCTTTGCCCGCCGTGATAGAAGTAGGCTGTATCGAAATGAGTGAATTCGGCCGCCAAAAAGCGGTCGGCCATTCTCTTAAAAACTTCACGATCAATGTTGGCATAATCATCCGGTGCGGCCAAGGGGAGACGCATAAGCCCGAAAGCAAGCTTTTTCATAACGGCACCTCCTAAACGTTTCAGAAACTGCCTTATATTGTAAAGGTTGAGGAGGCGCATATGCAAATACAACCCACATTCGGTACCTCGTGTACGGAACTAACCATTTGACTCATTTGACGGACATTTGACACGTTTGACGGAGATCCGCCGAGATCTTGACCGAGATCTTGACACCGCCGAGATCTTGACTTTAGCTTTCATTTTAGTTATGATACTTTCGCTTGAGTTCGATGATTTTGTATGAGGCAAGTGTATAAGAATGGCATTATTTGAGGTGAAAAAGCTGGATCGGGAAATCTACCGAAATGAGCTGGAGAACTTTTTACCGGACAGGATGATAGATATCCACACGCATGTGTGGTTGAGTCATCTGCGATGCCGGACCAAACCTATTCAGCGCAAGGTGATCTGGCCTTCGCTGGTAGCTAAAGACAATAGTCTGGAAGATTTGCAGGAGACCTATCGTCTAATGTTTCCGGGCAAGGAAGTTACTCCCCTGATATTCGCCAGCACAGAGCGGGAAACAATTCAAGCCTGCAATGAATACGTCCGTGAAGCTGCTAAAAAAAGCGGCTTCCCGGCTTTGTATTATGCGCGCCCTGAGGAAACTGCGGCTGAATTGGAGCGGGAGATTCTGGAAAATGGCTATGTCGGTATAAAGTCCTATTTGGACCTGGCGCCGATGTATATTCCGGAGGCTGAGGTGAGAATTTTTGACTTTTTCCCCAAGCATCAACTGCAGCTATTGAATCGTCTCGGAGCGATAGTGATGTTGCACATTCCTCGCAACGGACGTCTGAGGGATCCGCTCAATCTTGCTCAGATTATTGAGCTGAAACAGGAATTTCCAAATGTTCGAGTGATTATCGCTCATATCGGTCGCGCATATACCCGAGGAGATGTGGGCAATGCCTTTGAGGTTCTGTCCGCTTGTCCGGATCTGATGTTTGATTTCAGTGCCAATAGCTTGGAATTCGCAATGACGGAGCTTTTGAAGGCGAGGGGACC
>JAAZIX010000172.1 GCA_012800655.1 Clostridiaceae bacterium
GATATCGAAGAAGTCGGCGTCGGCGGCCAGTTTTTGATCTCCGATCTGACCTTGGATCAGCTGTACCGGGAAGCGTTCTTCGCGCATCCATTGTTCGACTATAACGGAAAGTTCGTTCCCGATGATGGAGGTTCGATATGGGAGCGAGCTTCACGCCGGGTTGAAGAACTGACTCGGGATTATAGTTCGCCATTGCCGATTCCGGTTCAAAACAGTTTGATATCTCTTTTCCGGGATCGTTTCGGATTTGAATCGGACGAACTGTCACTGTTGCAAGGTTTAATATTTGCAGGAGAAAAACATGACAAGCAAAGACGTTTCCGTTTCGGATAATTCTGACAATATTCTAACTGACAGCACAGCGGACTGCGAGTGTCTGGATATTTCGTGCCTGCCGTCCACGCGGCATTCCGTGGTGCTGCGGCGTCCGCACAGCGTGATGGGATATTTCGCCTGGCCAACCCTGGCCAGGATCGATGCCGACACATTAGCTGTAGCCTGTTCCGGAGACAGGATGAATCACGTAACCCCGTTCGGCCAGAACCAGCTGTTATTCAGCAACGATGAAGGGCGAACCTGGTCGCAGCCGATCATAGTCAATAATACCTGGCTCGACGACCGCGATGCGGGACTGCTGGCCGTTCCCGACGGAAGGATTTTGCTCAGTTGGTTCTCCAGTGATTTCAGCGTAATAGAGAAGCGCCGTCATGTCTGGTCCAAGCGCCTCAGCGAGGCCGAGTTCAATCTGATCGACGCTTACATTACTGTAAGTACGCCTGACCCCGGCTTCACTCCCGGATCCTATGTGCGGCTGGGCAGCAAAGACGGGCGTTACTGGGGGGAACCTGTTTTTGTACCTGTTTCCGCTCCGCACGGTCCGATCTGCCTGCGCGACGGCAGTCTGCTCTACGTAGGCAGACGTGGCGCTGCGGAAGCCAAACGCTGCCGGGAAATTGACCCGGACAGTCAGGTCACCTGGCCGCGCATCTGCGCTTACCTGTCCCGCGACTGCGGCGAGACCTGGTCCTGTCTTGCCGAACTGCCGGTTCCGTCTGACACCGACTGCGATAATTTTTACGAACCGCACGCGATCGAGTTGGCCGACGGACGCCTGCTGGCCGTTCTGCGCTATGAAGAAAGACCGGGACTCGAGAACAATTACCCCAGGCTGTGTCTGTTTACGAGTTGTTCCGAAGACGGAGGCCGGACCTGGTCGACTGCACAATATCTTCCCCAGGCTATAGGCGCTCCCGGACATCTGACCTACCATTCCTCCGGGGCGCTGCTGTGTTCTTATAACGAGCGCGACTATATCGCACCCGGTTGCCGTAATGTCGAGCATGTTTTGATCAGCTATGACGACGGACGCACCTGGCCGCGTGATCTGGTACTGACCGCGCCGGCCTATGACTGGGATATCGGCTATCCGTCCACAGCTGAACTCAAAGACGGTTCGTTGCTGACCGTGTATTATGAAAAGGCAGCCGTCGGCGGCATTCAGGATCGGCTCTGCTCCATTCTCGCGACGTGCTGGGAACTGCCGCCGCGCTGAGTTTAAGATTACTGTTTTCAGCATATGTTATAAACCACATTGATTGCATGTGGGATATTTCTTCGGGCAGGTAGCGGGATCAGACGCATGTTGCCTATTGCAGAGGTTGGAACGTGGTCGAGGAATACGGTCCTGAGGTGATTATCGTTATTTTATAGACCAGATCTTTAGATTTTACAAAAACTCAAGAAACACTCATACATACACTCAGTCTCAATACTTAATCTCAATATTCAATCTCGATATTCAATACGCACTCAATGCGGCGCTCAATACATACTGCTGTAAAAGCCGATGATTTGTGCTACAATCTCCTGCGAATAAGGAATTAGAGTCATGCGGAGGAGAATATCTTAGCTATGGGGAATCTACAAACAAATCTGGAAAAATATGCCGATTTGATTTTGCGAGCCGGTCTGAATATTAAGCCTGGTGACAGGCTGATGCTTTACATCAATCAGAACAGTTTGCCATTGGCCCGAGAGGTAACAAAACGAGCCTACCAGTTGGGTGTCGACGGAGTAGTCAACCGCTTCACCGATGGAGCTTTTACGCGCGCCCTGCTGGAACACGGTTCGGAAACCGCCCTGACCTGGGTACCGGATTGGCAGATTCAGCACGATATAAGTGCTTTTGAGGATAATTGCCACCGTCTTTCTATTTATGCGGAAGATCCGCAGCTGTTGAAAGGAATCGATGCACAGAAGATCTCCGCCCGCAGCAAAGCAACCAGCATGGCCAACCGTCCCGTGATGAGATATACCCTCGAAAATCGGGTTAAATGGCTGGTTGTGGCGGCTGCCGCTCCGGAGTGGGCGCAGACCGTATTCCCCGATTTGCCGGTTGAAACGGCAGTTGAGGAATTGTGGAGGCTGATTTTCAAAGCGACCCGCGTCGATCAGAATGATCCGATTGCCGCCTGGGAGTCACATGACAAGTCGCTGAAGATTCATGAGAAGTGGTTAAACGATCAGAACTTTGCCAGCCTTTATTTCAAGGCGCCGGGCACCGATTTAATCGTGCGTCTGCCGGCCCACCATATCTGGAAAGGCGGTTCGGCCAAAACTGCCAAGGGTGAGAAGTTCATCCCGAATATGCCGACGGAGGAGATTTTCAGCATGCCGCATGCTTACGGTGTCGACGGCACCGTGCGGGCGACTTTACCGCTGAGCCTGAGAGGCAGCCTGATCGATGACTTCAGCTTTACATTCAAAGACGGGGAGATAGTGGATTTCAGCGCCGGGCAGGGAGAGGACGTACTGCGGGAGCTGCTGGCGACCGACGAGGGAGCCGGGCGGCTCGGGGAAGTGGCTCTGGTTTCGGTTAGTTCGCCGATTTATCAGAGCGGCGTACTATTCAAGAACACTCTGTTCGATGAAAATGCCGCTTGTCATTTTGCCCTGGGTGCGGCTTACAGCGAGAATATTCTTAACGGTGCCACGCTTACCGATGAGGAAAAGCGGGAGCAGGGAATGAATACGTCAATGATTCATGTTGACTTCATGATCGGTTCTGCCGAGCTCGATGTGACCGGACGCAGGGCGGACGGAACGGAAGTGCCGATCCTCCGTGCCGGTGAGTGGGTGATTTAGGAAAGTGAAGTAGAGTAGGAAAAACCACGTGTACAAAATACTGACAAAAAGAGAATTAAATGATGCCGTGACTATGATGGAGGTAGAGGCACCGCTGATTGCGGCCAAGGCCAAAGCGGGTCAGTTCATCATCTTCCGTGTGGACGAATACGGTGAGCGTATTCCCTTGACCGTGGCCGGTACCGATACGGAGCGTGGAGCGGTGATGATTATTTTCCAGAAAGTCGGTAAAGGCACTCAACGTCTGGGCGCTTTGGAGGTCGGCGATGCAATTCTGGACTTCGTCGGGCCGCTCGGACACCCGTCCGAGTTGGAAGGTTATGAGCATGCCTGTGTGGTTGGCGGCGGTGTGGGTTGCGCCATAGCCTATCCGTCGGCGAAGGCCCTTCATGCTCAGGGTACGGAGGTGACGGTCATTGCCGGCTTCCGCAACAAGGACATTGTTATCCTCGAGGATGAATTTGCGGCGATTGCCGATGAGTTGCACATTACCACGGATGACGGTTCGTACGGAACCAAGGGCTTCGTAACGGATAAGCTAAAGGAATTGATTGCTCAAAGGGAGGCGGAAGGACGTCCGCCTTTTGATCTGGTCGTTGCGATCGGCCCGGTAGTGATGATGAAGTTTGTCGCCAAGTTGACGGCCGAATACGGCATCAAAACCCTGGTCAGCCTAAATCCTATCATGGTTGACGGTACCGGGATGTGCGGCGGTTGCCGTGTCACCGTGAATAACGAGATTAAATTCGCCTGTGTCGACGGTCCCGAATTCGACGGTCATCAGGTGGACTTTGATGAGTTGATCTTGCGTAACAATATGTATCGCGATCAGGAGAGCAAAGGCAAACCTCACTATTGCCGAATCGGCCTGACGGCGGCAAGAGATGAAGAAGAGTAGGTGGCGCGGAAATGGAAGTACAGCGCAGAAAACCCAATATGTCTCTTACCAAGGTGCCGATGCCGCATCAGGATCCCATCGAGCGCGCTTCCAACTTTAATGAAGTGGCCCTTGGCTATACGGCCGAAATGGCGATGGAAGAGGCGAGGCGCTGCCTGCAGTGCAAGCATAGACCCTGTGTAAACGGCTGTCCGGTTCATGTTAAGATCCCGGAGTTCGTCCATCTAGTCGCGGAGGGTGAATTTGCCGCCGCTTACGATAAGATCCTCGAAACCAATTGTCTGCCCGCGGTTTGCGGCCGTGTCTGTCCTCAGGAGAACCAATGCGAAGAGGTCTGCGTACGCGGCATTAAAGGTGAGCCGGTCGGTATCGGACGCTTGGAGCGTTTTGTTGCCGATTGGTATATGAAGAATGTACGTAAGCCGATCGAAAAGTTGCCTTCAAACGGACACAAGGTAGCAATCATCGGCGGCGGACCCGCCGGACTGACTTGTGCCGGCGATCTGGCCGCTTTGGGCTATGAGGTAACGATATTTGAGGCGTTCCAAAAAGCCGGCGGCGTTTTGGTTTACGGTATTCCCGAATTCCGCTTGCCCAAGGCGATTGTTGCCGCCGAGGTCGATTCGCTAATCAAGCGTGGTGTCAAGGTGGAAACGAATATGGTTATCGGCCGGGTGCTCTCGATCGATGAGCTAATTACCGACTATAATTTCGAGGCAATTTTCCTCGGCACCGGAGCCGGCCTGCCGGTTTTCTTGAAAATTCCCGGTATCGGCCTGCCCGGCGTATATTCGGCCAACGAGTACCTGACTCGCACCAACCTGATGAAGGCCTACGATCAGCGCTATGACACGCCGATCCGCATCAGCCGATCCGTCGCCGTTATTGGCGGCGGAAATGTTGCCATGGACGCTGCCCGCACGGCTTTGCGTCTGGGAGCGGAAAAGGTTTATATTGTTTACCGTCGTTCGGAAGCGGATATGCCGGCTCGTCTCGAGGAAGTCCATCATGCCAAGGAAGAGGGAATAGAGATTCTGGACTATACTGACATCGATGCCATCGAAAGCGCCGACGAAAGAGAAGTAAGCTCGATTTTGGTCCATAAAATGAGGCCGGGTGAGCCGGACAAATCGGGGCGTCCGCGACCGATACCGATTCCGGATTCGCAGTTTAGTCTTGAAGCGGATACGGTTATACTGGCTATCGGCACATCGCCCAATCCCTTGATTCGTCACACGACCGAAGGACTGGACTTTGACAAGCGGGGCTGCCTCATTGCCGACAAAGTGAGCGGAGCAACCAGCCGTAAGGGGATCTTTGCCGGCGGTGATGCCGTTACCGGAGCGGCCACCGTCATTGAGGCAATGGGTGCCGGGAAGAAGGCCGCGGCGGCGATTCACGAATTTATTGTGTCCGGACAACGTGCCGAGGTTCCGGAGGAATAGTCGGATATGGATATCCTCTTTATTTTAAAGGCGGTTTTACTGGGTATCGTTGAGGGACTGACCGAGTTTCTGCCGATTTCCTCGACCGGTCATCTGATCATATTAGGGCAGATCCTGGGTATGCCGGATAACGAATACATGAAAATGTTTGACGTTGTCGTTCAATTGGGTGCCATATTGGCCGTCCTCGTTCTGTTCCGGAAACGAATTTCCACTCAATTGAAAGGTCTGTTGCGCGGTCGCCCGACAGCCTGGCGTTTCGTCTGGATTTGGTTTTTGGGCTGTCTGCCGGCGGCAGTGGCGGGGTTCTTCTTTCACGACTTGATAAAAAAATATCTGATGAATATTCCCGGAGTTGTTGCGGCTCTGATTGTTGGGGCGATCCTGATGCTCCTTCTGGAAAAGTTTCTGGCGCCGCGGGCGAAATACTCCGAATTGGAAGAGGTGACGCCGTTACGTTCGTTGGCGGTAGGTACCGCTCAAGTTTTTTCCCTGTGGCCGGGCATGTCGCGTTCGGCCAGCACCATAATGGGCGGTTGGGCGGTAGGGATGAAGACCGCACTGGCGGCGGAGTTCTCGTTCTTCCTGGCGATTCCGATCATGTTCGGTGCTTCGGGATATTCGCTGTTTAAATTTGTGCGCTCGGCACCCGCCGGCGGCGAAGTCGGTCTCGCTACAGCTTTCTCCGCAACGGAAATAGTTGCCCTGGTTTTGGGCTTTATCACTGCCTTTGCGGTAGCGATGCTGGTAGTTGAGGCCTTTATGCATTTCCTACGCAATCACAAATTAGCTGTGTTTGCCTGGTATCGTTGCGGCCTGGCGGCCGTACTGCTGTTGCTTATGTTTACGGGTGTTATTCGATAAATTGAGAGGAGATCGATATGGAACCGAAAATTCTCGTAGTTGATGACGAACCGGCAATTGTGGAAATTCTGCAGGCCAATCTCGAGCGGGACGGCTATGCCGTTGTCACCGCTTTCGACGGTCTGGAGGCGTTGGCCCAGGCCGAACATCACCAGCCGGATCTTATTTTGCTGGACTGTATGTTGCCCAGATTGGACGGTTTTGAGGTTTGCCGCAAGTTGCGCAACCGCACACAGGTTCCGATCCTGATGCTGACCGCCCGTAGCGAGGAAATCGATAAGGTTCTCGGCCTCGAGATCGGCGCCGACGACTATATCACCAAGCCGTTCAGCGTGCGTGAGGTCATGGCGCGAGTACGCGCCCAGTTGCGTCGGCAGAGCTTTGTTTCCACCGATGAGCGCGCGCCGCGGCAGCTGAGCTTCAATAACGGTGAGTTGCAGATCGACCTTGAGTTGCGCGACGTTTTTCTGAACGGCCGTTCGGTGAATCTTTCCTATCGCGAGTACGAATTGGTGCAGTTTTTGGCCTGCAATGCCGGACAGGTATTTTCCCGTGAGGATCTGCTCAAGCACGTTTGGGGCTACGAGTATTACGGAGATGTCCGCACGGTCGACGTCACCATCCGTCGTGCCCGCGAGAAGATCGAGCCGGAGTCAGTCAATCCGGACTACAAATACATACTGACGCGTCGCGGACACGGCTACTATTTTGTCAAAACTTAAGGATACGGATCGGGAAAATAAGTGCAGGAATATTTGTGTTTTTTTACGGCAGTCTTTCAGGTGGCGTGGTATTGGGTTCCTGCGGCTGCCGCTATAGGTATATTCGTTGTTCTGCTACCCTTGCTCATCTATCGATTTTTGACTCAACGTAAACGTCGTCTGGATCAGCATCAGTTCTCGCATTTGACCCGCCGCTTCCTCCAGGATCGGGAGCGGAATGAGGCTCTCCTGGAGAATATCGATATCGGCATCGTGATATACGACCAGACCGGCCGCAGAATCCTGATCAACAAAAAAGCAATTGAACTGCTCGACGATAAAAAGCCCGAAACGCCGGATGAATTTTATGCCTGCTTTGTCGATCTGAGCAGTTTGCGGGCGATTCTGGCTCTGGGTGGAGATACCGCCGCGCAGATTGTCGAGAAAAATGACCGCACCCTGGAGATTTCCGCGCGTGTTTCGCGGCCGGAAGGTCAGCAGTTGGTGACAATATTCACCCTGCAGGATCGCACCGACCAGGCTCGCGAGGAGGTGCAGCGCAAAGTCTTCGTAGCCAATGTTTCGCATGAGCTGAAAACGCCGCTGACGACGATCAAAACCTATTCGGAGTCTTTGTTGGACTGGGGACTGGCGGAGAAACAGCCGGCTGCGATCCGCAAAGACGTGCGACGTATTTATGAAGACGCCCTGCGGATGGAGAAGCTGGTCGCCGATCTCTCTCTCCTGACCAGCATAGACAGTCGCGGTCTGCAGCCGCATATGGAAGAGCAGGACATTGCCGGCATAGTGCGTCAGACCGTGGAGCGTAGCCAACCTTCCGCCGCCGCCAAACAAATTACGCTCTCCTGTCCGGACACGGGACCGGTGCCGAATGTTTTTGTCGAGAAGTCGTCGATCGAACAGATCGTCTCCAATCTGGTGATGAATGCGATTAAATATACACAGAAGGGCGGCAATGTTCTGGTATCGGTCAACGGTCTGGTGGATGAGGTCTATGTGAAGGTGGCGGATAACGGTCCGGGTATCGAGCCGCGACATCTGCCGCAGATCTTCAACCGCTTTTTCCGGGTTGATATGACCGGCTCACAGGTCTTCGGCGGCACCGGACTTGGGCTGGCTATTGCCGAGGAGTTAGCGCAGTTGCATGAGGGGCGCATTGAGGTGAGTAGCACGCTCGGCCTTGGTTCGACTTTCACGCTCTTTCTGCCGACTGCCCGCAAGGTATATCGCCGGGCAATAGACGATGCTTCACACAGTATCGAACATAAAAATCCGCTACAGACGGAAGTGCAACGAGTGTTATTAGAGCAATCTCGTGAATTAGGCTATACTATTACAGGTTTGCCTGAATTGACGGCGGAACAGCGTGAAGCTTTGCTTCGCACGTACGATGAATAGCGAGAGAGGATAGGGAAGGCGATTGGCACAGTATATAATTTCCGGCAGGACCAGACTGGAGGGATCCGTTGTTGTCAGCGGTTCCAAAAATGCGGCTCTGGGTATAGTCGCGGCGTCACTGCTCTCCGACGACCCCTGTTATTTGGAAAATGTTCCCGATATAGATGATATCCGTGTAATGATTGATATGTGTCGCACGATCGGCGCCGTGGTTGAGCGTCGGGAGGACGGCATATTGTTTATCGATCCGCGCTCTATTAATACCTGTGAGGTTCTCGATGATAACCCGCGCAAGATTCGCGGCTCCTATTATTTGCAGGGAGCCTTGCTGGGACGGATGAACCGGGTAAAGATCGCTTCGCCGGGGGGATGTAATTTGGGACCCCGTCCGACCGATATCCATAATCGCGGCTTTGAGTCGCTGGGAGCCACGGTCAATGTCGAGTCCGGTATCGTTACGCTGGAGGCGAAGGATCTGACCGGCGGTAATTGCTATGTGGAGCGCAGTGTCGGCGCGACGATTAATATTATGCTCGGCGCGGTAAAGGCGCGCGGTACGTCGACGATTGAAAATGCCGCCCGGGAGCCGCATGTCGTCGATGTGGCCAGCTTCCTCAACTCTATGGGAGCGAATATCAAGGGCGCGGGAACTGATGTCATCCGCATCACCGGCGTGCCTTATCTTGGTGCGCGCAATTCCCATGTTGAATATGCCGTGATTCCGGATCAGATCGAGGCCGGAACTTTCATGATCGCCGCGGCCTTGACGCACGGCGATGTTATTGTCCGCAATGTCATTCCCAAGCATCAGGAGGCGTTGACGGCGAAGCTACAGGAGATGGGTGTCAATGTTGAGACCAACGGCGACTGGGTTCGGGTTTCGCGCGACGAGGATAAGCCGCTGACCTCGGTCAATGTGAATGCGGTGGTTTATCCGGGCTTTCCGACCGATATGCAGCCGCAGATGACCGTATTGCTGACGCAGGGCAACGGACGTAGCCGCATGACCGAAAATATTTACGAGAACCGCTTCCAGTATTTGCCCGATCTGATCAGCATGGGTGCAAATATCGAACTGAGCGGGCGGGTAGCAAATATTTACGGTCCGACCCGGCTGAGCGGGAATTGGGTCAGCGCACACGATTTGCGTGCCGGCGCGGCGATGGTGCTGGCCGGTATGGCGGCGGAAGGACAGACAACAGTCAACGATGCGCATCTGATTCAGCGCGGATATGTTGATTTCATTGATAAGTTGAACAGTATCGGCGCCAAAATCAGCTTCCGTAACGATGATTAGCAGGAAAGCGGCGGGGTAGATTTGCGGCGGATCAGAACAATAGTCAGCGGCAGCAGCGGCAACGCCACCCTGGTTGAGGTCGACGGCCGCTTCGTTGTTATCGACGTCGGTTGCACTTTGCGGGCTTTGCGCGCGGGCTTGCGCGATCTGGGTGCCGATTTGGACGATATTGCCGCTATTTTGTTGACGCATGAACATTACGATCATGTCAAAGGTCTCGGTCCGATTCTGCGCGCCGCACGGGCGGAGGTTTATGCCTCCGAGGGAACTTTGGCGTCTCTGGATAAAACCGACAAATTGCCGTCCGAGGTGAGATACCGTCTGTTGCGGGCGGGTCATGAACTTGATTTGCCGGCGGCGGATCTAGGCGTTTTGCCTTTTGCCGTTTCGCATGATGCCGCGGAACCGCTGGGCTTTGTTTTCAGTCATGGCGAGCATCGTTTGGGTTATATGACGGATACCGGACAAGTCGAAGCGGATGCCCGCCGTAATTTGGCCGGTTGCGGTCGTGTGATTTTGGAGTCGAATTACGACCCGCAAATGCTGCGGGACGGACCTTATCCTTATCTGCTGAAGATGCGTATACAGGGTCGGCAGGGTCACCTGTCCAATTTCGCCGCCGCCGAATTGGCGCATTTCCTGATCGAACAAGGCGTTGAGCAAATTACCCTGGCGCATTTAAGCCGCGAAAACAACAGCCCCGCCCAGGCCCGCCGGACTTTCCTCCAGTATCTCGACAACCGTTCGGTCGATTGGAGTGTCGAGGATAATTTGACGATAGCGCCGCGCCTGCAAGCTTCGGCGACTTTGGTCTGGTAGGGTTGTAGCCGTATGAGAATTCGTTTCGTTTGTGTCGGGAAAATTCGCGAACCCTGGTTGCGCGGCGGTCTGGCGGAGTACACGAAGCGGATCAGCCGTTTCACCGACCTGGATTTCGTTGAGGTTGCGGCGCGCCCGGACAGTCTGCCGACCGAAGTGGCGCTGGCGCGCGAGGGCGAGGATGTACTGGCCAAACTGCGACCGGATGAGTTCGTGGTACTGAGCGACTGTCGGGCGCCGGAGATTTCCTCCGAGGAACTGGCCGCGGAGATGGAAAAGTGGATCGAAGCCGGCAAGGGTGGCTTCACCATAGTTATAGGCGGTTCCAACGGTCTGTCCGAAGACGTGCGGCAACGCGCCGATGTCGCGGTATCCCTGTCACGGTTGACTTTTACGCATGAAATGACCCAGCTGATTTGGCTGGAACAGCTCTACCGCGGTTTTCGAATCGCACGCGGCGAGACGTACCACAAGTAGCGGAAGTCCGTGCGTTATGTTGCGGACTTTTCTTTGTTAGCATTGTACAATCAATATTGTTCGGCGGGCTTATGCAGGCCGAGCGGAGAGATATTGGAGATATTTGGCTATGCTGAAATTAAGCAATATAAGTTATGACATTCCCGACCGGGAAGGTATTTTGAAAGATATAAACATGGAAATCGGCAGCGGGGAGATGGTTGTGGTCACCGGTCCGAACGGCGGCGGCAAAACCTCGCTGATTCGCGCGATCGCCGGGGTCATACGACCGAGCTTGGGGGAGATTTGGCTGGACGACACCGATCTGACTGAACTGGGAATCACCGAGCGGGCGAATGCCGGCGTGGCCTACTCGTTCCAGAATCCGGTGCGCTTTAAGGGCTTTCGGGTACGCGATTTGATTCGGATTGCCGCGAAACGCCGTCTAAACGATCAGGAGATCTGTCAGGTGCTCTCCCGGGTCGGTCTGTGTGCCCGTAGCTATATCGATCGCGAAGTCGACGCCGGTCTGTCGGGCGGGGAATTGAAGCGTATCGAAATCGCCACGGTTCTAATGCGGAAGGTCAAGCTCTACCTTTTCGACGAGCCGGAGGCGGGGATCGATCTGTGGAGCTTCGGGCATTTGGTGGAGATTTTTTCGGAACTGCGCCGGGAAAGCGACGCGACGATTATTATCATTTCCCATCAGGAGCGGATCATCAATTTGGCGGATCGGTTGGCGGTGCTGGCCGACGGATGCCTGACCCATTTCGGAACCAGAGATGAAATCCTGCCGCATCTGCATATTCGGCCGTTTAGTTTTTCCTGTCAGACAGACGGCGCCGAGTGAGGAAAGAGAGGAAGCGTTATGGATAATTTACCGACGACACCCGTCGATTTGAAAAAAGTGAAAAATATACTTGACAGTCTGCCGATCAGCGCGACGACGCGGGAGATTTTGGCCGGCTTGGACTGCCATATTCCCGACCCGGAAAGAACGGCGTATAACATTCGTGAGAACTCCCGTTGCGCCGGGCGTCATTCAACAGCGGAGATTCAGATTGTACCGAAGACGGACGGCAAGTCCGGGGTCGATGTTTATGTCGCCGCCGGTACGGTCGATCAGTCCGTATACATTCCCGCCTGTATTTCGCAAAGCGGGGTAGACGAGGATGTCTATAACGATTTTCATGTCGGAGCCGGCGCCCGGGTTAAGATCATAGCCGGTTGCGGTATTCATACCCATAGCAATGAGAAGTCGCGGCACAGCGGCATCCATAATTTTTATCTCGAAGCCGGCGCTCGGGTGATATATGTCGAGAAACATCTCGGCGGCGGGGTCGGCAGACATAATGTGCAGATTGACCCGATCACACATTGCGAGCTGGCCGAGGGAAGCTATCTGGAGATGGATACGGTGCAGATCGGCGGAGTTGACGATTCCCGACGTCTGACGACCGGCACCGTCGGCGCGGGGGCTTCACTGGTGGTTAAAGAAAGTCTCCTGACGGAGTTGGAACAGCGGACGACGACGGATTTTAATATTACTTTGGCCGGGGCGGACAGTAGCGTAGAGCTGGCTTCGCGCTCGGTGGCCAAGGATGATTCATATCAGGAATACACATCGATAATTGTTGGCGATAATGCCTGCAAGGGTCACTCGGCCTGTGACGCGATTCTGGTCGGTCGGGGTCGGGTCGACGCGACGCCGACGCTCAGAGCCAATCATCCCGATGCTCAGCTGATCCATGAGGCGGCGATCGGTAAAATCGCCGGCGACCAAATCATCAAGCTCCAGACCTTGGGGCTGACCGAGGCGGAGGCCGAACAGAAAATCATCGACGGATTCCTGCGGACACTTTAGAACGGATGCGTAGACATGAGTGGTGAAAATAAAAACCGAGTAGAGTTCAGGGTCGGTGGTATGACCTGTGCCGCCTGCCAGGCGACGGTGCGGCGCAATGTCGCCAAGCTACCCGGAGTCAGCGAGGTGAATGTCAATCTGCTGACCGGTCGCATGGACCTGTTGCTGGGCGGTGCCGAAGCTGTTGCTACAGAGGAAATTATCAAAGCGGTGGAACGTTCCGGCTACACGGCCGAATTGTTGTCTGCTTTGGCCGGAGCCGCCGGCAACGGAGCCGCTACCGCGATAGCGGAACAGCCTGCTGCGGCTACTCAGCGGGCTGAGGCGGATAGCGTGATCCGATCCCGACGGATTTTTATTTTATCTTTGTTGTTATACTTGCCTAACTTATATCTCGGTATGGCTTCGATGCTGGGGTTACCTCTACCGAGTTTTCTGACTGCCGGCGGCGGGAAGGGCGTTCAGGGGTTGTTGCAGTTTATTCTGGTGATCCCCATACTCTATTTGAATCGGGATTTCTTTATTAGCGGAACCCGGGCGGCTCTGCACGGCGCTCCGTCAATGAATACATTGGTCAGCCTGGGCACAGGTTCCGCCGTCTTGTACGGTATCTATGCGCTCTTTCGGATAATTGCCGCCGAGGGCGGCGGCGACACGGAAACGGCGCATTTTTACCATACGCACCTGAGTTTCGATTCAGCGGCGATGCTACTGGTCTTGATTCGACTGGGGCGCACATTAGAGGCTGGTGCTAAGAGGAAAACCACGCAGGCGGTACGCCAACTGCTCGATTTGGCGCCGGATACGGCGCGCCGAGTGGAGGCGAACGGCCGCGAGGTCGTAGTTCCGGCTACCGAGCTCAGGCCCGGCGATACGGTGCGGATTCTTCCCGGGGAACGGGTGCCGGTTGACGGCGCGGTTATTGACGGCAACAGCGCCGTCGATGAATCGGCTCTGACCGGTGAGAGCATCCCCGTGGCCAAGGGCGTTGGTGATGCGGTATCCACCGCGACGATCAACGGTCTCGGTGCTTTGCTGGTGCGAACGGATAAGGTGGGATCGGAGACGAGAATCGCCGCCGTGGCGCGTCTGGTCGAGCAGGTGGCGGGTTCCCGGGCGCCGATTGCCCGGATCGCCGATCGGATTTCCGGCTGGTTCGTGCCGATTGTCGTGGCCATCGCCCTGATTACGCTGACGGTCTGGCTTCTGTCGGGTTCGAGCGTCGAGTTCGCCTTTAATCGCGCCGTGGCGGTGCTGCTGATTTCCTGTCCCTGTGCCCTGGGTCTGGCCACGCCGGTGGCGATTATGGTCGGAGCCGGGCGCGGCGCTCAGCTCGGTGTGCTGGTTAAGTCCGGCGAAGCGCTCGAGGCGCTCAGCGGTGTACAGACGATTGTTTTTGATAAAACCGGAACTTTGACCATGGGTGAGCCGGTGGTTACGGATGTTGTGCCGAACGCGGCAGTTTACGATACAGATGCTGAGGCGGTATTTCTGCGCGTGGCGGCCTCTCTCGAGACCGGGTCGGAGCATCCTCTGGCCGCGGCGGTTCTGAACTATGCCGCGGCGGCGGGCGCGGTGCCGCGATCCTTGGGTACGGTGCAGGCACTGCCCGGTGCCGGGATCGGGGCGGATCTGAGCACCGAGATCGTCGCGGAACTGGGCTTGCCGAGCGGAAGCACCCGCCTGATGGCCGGCAACGCACGTCTGCTGTGCGATACATTAGGCGCGGATCAAACGAACACGGGCACAGTCCGGGATACCGCAGGTACGTCGAGCACGATCCGCAATGCGGCCATTGAAGACGCACTGCGGCGAGCGGCGAGCTTGGCCGAAGAGGGGAAGACCGTTCTGTTCTTCTTTACGGAGAGCGTATATCTGGGCCTGATCGCCGTGCGCGATGAGCCGCGACCGGAGAGCGGGGAAGTAATTGGGCAGCTGCATGACCGCGGATATAAGTTGATGATGCTGACCGGCGATCGTCGCGAAACCGCCGTCGCGATCGGCAAAGAACTGGGCCTGGAGCCGGAGGAAATTGCCGCCGAATTGCTGCCGGGCGATAAAGTCGCTGTGGTGCGCGAACTGCAGGCTAAAGGTGATAAGGTGGCTATGGTCGGTGACGGGATCAATGACGCGCCGGTGCTGGCTGCGGCGGAGGTCGGTCTGGCCATGGGTGCCGGTACCGATATCGCCATCGAAACCGCCGATATTATTCTGATGCGCTCGGATCTCCATGCGGTCGCGGACGCCTTTGGACTGGCGCGCCAGACCTTCATGAATATTAAGCAGAACCTATTTTGGGCTTTTTTCTATAATCTTCTGGCCATACCCTTGGCGGCGGGTGTTTTTTATCCGAGTTTAGGCATTGTTCTGAGCCCGGTGATGGGCGCAGCGGCGATGAGCTTGTCCTCGTTATTTGTGGTCGGAAACGCTCTGCGGCTACGCAGATATGGACGTAGCAGATATGAAGGAGAAGTAAGTAAGATGAAGACAGTGGAACTGAGAGTTGAAGGAATGTCCTGCCCGCATTGCTCGGGACGTGTGGAAAAGGCGCTGAATGCCCTGCCCGGTGTCGAAGCTACAGTCGATCTGGCGGCGGGAACGGCAAAAATCAAGTACCCGGACAGCGTAACGCGCGAACAGCTGATCGCCGCGATCACGGACGCCGGATATGACGTAGTCTGAGCGGGCGCTATTTTTGAATTTGTGAACGCTGTTCCGGTGAATATTGTCGTCTGTGCTACGGTCGTTATGGCTTTGTGCCGCTCTCATATCAATTTATGCCGATTTAAGGTAAAATATCCGCGTAACCCGACGACAGGCAATCTCAAAGGTCGGGGATCGGAGGATACATATGTTCAAGAGCAAGAAATTTTTCCGCACGAAGTTTATCAGTGCGTGGTTACTGATTTTACTGCTCGTTATGAGCTGGACCTTGGCGTCCTGCTCCTCCGCCGGAGGGTCTTACTATCCGGATAAGGGAGTGGCGCCGCAGGATCCGAATCGGGAAATCGGACTGAACAATAAATACGCTCCGACCGGTGCGCCGAATCCGGATAAGGAGAATCCGGACAAGCCGAATCAGCCGGTCGACCGGAAGATTATCCGCAATGCGCACTATCAGATGCGATCCACCGACCTGGATGCCACGGTCGGCGGCCTGCGCAGACTTATCAATGAACTCGACGGCTACGAGACCAATTTCTCTTCTCGGACTTCCGATGAACGGCGCTACATCAACATAGAGTTCAAAGTACCGGCCGAGAAACTGCAGGATTTCATTGACAAAGTCGGAGATTTCGCGCGGGCTACCCATTCGGTGGTCAAGTCCGATGACATTACGGATCAGTATTACGACTACACCATCAGGCTGAGAACGCTGGAGACCTCGCTGGAAAAGTACTACGACCTGCTGAAAGATGTAAAGGATGTTGATTCGATCATCGCTCTGCAGTCGCGTATTGATTATTTAACGACGGAAATTGAAAGCTTCAAGGGCACGATCAGGCGCTGGGACAGCCAGGTCGCGTACTCCACAATCAGCATCGAGTTGCAGGAGGAGGACGATCCGACTCTGCTCAAGCGCGAAGTGGACTGGAATACCCTGAGCTGGGATGACGTTAAGTATCTGGCGGCGTCCGGATTCAAGTCCGTCGCGGCCTGGC